>NZ_VFMK01000002.1 GCF_006715025.1 Serratia fonticola | reverse complement strand
AGTGCCTTCAATGACCATGAACGGGCAATGTTCGCCATCTTCGGTTTGCAACACTTCATGGACAAGCGTAAAGACGCCGAAGCATTGCTGGATGCGCTCAACCGTTCCACGCTGAAAGCAGACCGCCGGTACCGGAACAAAATCGGCTACCCGAATCTGACACTGGCCAACGGCGCATTCAAAAAAGTGATTGCCACAGAGCAGGCCCGGAACTTCATCAGACAGTACGGCTATATCCGTACTGCCATCTCGGCGCTGCATGACAACGATCTGCACTTACCTATTCGCCGCTTCCGCTGGTTGAAAGGTCTCGACCGCCCACTCTGGTACACCTTGGCGTCTACCGGTCGCCCCTGGCCATTTGTGGAAGCTGCCGGCATCGTCAGCCAGGCCCATTGGGAAACACTGGCAGCACGTTACCGGGTTCGCCTGAGCCACCCCATCATGAGCCTCGCCCTGGATGGTCTGGAGGCCGATTTGCGGAGCATCGGGGCTGTCGTTGACGACAAGCCAGGAACGGTTCGCTCCCCTGTTGAAGAGGAGGACGACGTTGATGATGACGATGCCGACCGGGCAGTAGGCCATACAGAAGAACCTCACGCACACCGCCACACCCATTCCTTTCGCCCAAAAATGAGATAACCCATGTCAGAGCAAACCATTTTCAATATCAGCACCGAAATCTACGACCAGCACCTGCAGGTCCGTCTTAACGACAGTAGCCTCTTTTGTCTGAATATGCCGACCGCCGAGCGCTATCAGCTCACCCTGGAGCAGGATGCCGGGCAATACGTTATCTGGATGCGCCAGAGCAATAATGGTTTTGCCCGTCTTTTCTCGACGGAAGACCAGGAGCTCGCCAGCCTGATTATGAACACCACGGCCGATGTGCTCACACGCATGGCCATGACCACCAACCCGGTCCGGAAAGCCCCCTCTGTCTTAACATCGAAGTGGAAATGGTTCGCCCCTGGAGTCCTGTGCCTTGTCCTTGCAGCAGCCTGGCTGGCGCCGCAGCTCAGCGGATCGGTAAAGATGCCAGTCCCCGCCGCGCAGACCGCTTCCGTTCCTGTGATATCACAAGCTCAGCCTGCAGCAGCTGCAGTAACCCCGGAAGTACCTGTACAGCAGGCCCCGCAGGTTCAGAACAGCAATTATGCCCTCTCTCAGGAAGCAGCCGCTGAGGCTCGGGCTCTGCTCGCAGAACGACTCAAAAATGGTGCAGCAAAGCAGGAATTCACTATTCGCTTGTCCTCTGGCCATGAACGCTCGCTTTACATCTTTCTTGATCCGGAATGCCCAAACTGCCGCATCTTTGAACCAACCGTCCAGGCTTTGGCAGAAGACTACAACGTGGAGATTTTTCCGGTGACGCTGATTGGCAAAACCCGCACTGCAGACGAAGTGGTCCCCCTACTTTGCTCCTCACCTGAGAAGCGCGCACAAATGTGGAAGGTCCTGAATGACACCGGTGCAGGCATGCTCAACTTGACAGACAAAGCTAAAACTGACGTTGCTCCGGCCGCTTGCGATGCTGGCAAACTGGCGCTGGCGCGTAATGACCTGGCATTTGAGCTGTACCGCATGCCTGGTACCCCGACTGTCATCAGTGATGACGGCAGAATGATCCCACTGCAGGCCATGGCTAGCGATGCGGCACTGAAGTCATTCCTCAATACCCGCAAGTAAGGAGGCCTTCATGGATTTGAAAGGACGACACGGTCCTGTGGACAGCTGGCGAATAAGCCGGTTGGTCCACGGCCAACAGGCTGAGCGCATACTCCTGGCGCCGGCTACCGTACAACTACTACTGGTGTTTTCTCTTCTGGCCGGCGCCATTTGGCCTGCTACACTGCTGCTATCCCTGCCACTAGGTACTATCCTGCTGGTCGCATTTAGCGATCAGCGCTTTCGCTTACCATTGCGGATACCGATGGATGTTGGAGGACTGGACCTCTCGACGGAACGTGAGCTCAGTTGGAACATTCCACTGCTCAATCTGAACCTCCCTAAAATTGTCCGGGGAAAATCAGAGGGGACGCTATGCCTGGGGACAGCACGCAAGCAGGACAGAGGCAGGGAGCTGTGGCTACAAACCTCTGACGCCCTACGCCATATGCAAATTATGGCCACCACCGGCGGCGGGAAAACTGAAACTCTATACAGCATGTACCTCAATTCTCTGTGCTGGGCACGCGGTTGCTGTATCTCTGACGGTAAGGCACAGATAGACCTCGCTGTCGCCACCTGGTCGATGGCCAGACGCTTCGGTCAGGAAGACGACTGGCACGTCCTGAATTTCATTACCGGTAGCGATGACAAGTTCAAAAAGTTGTTACTCGGTGATAAGTCCCGACCGCAGTCGAACGGCACCAATCCTTTCGCTTACGGGAGTCCGACCTTCATCACCCAGTTGATGGAGTCTTTACAACCGGCGGGAAACGGTAGCGATGAAGGGTGGAAAGACAAAGCGCGTGCCATGATGAACGCGCTGATTTACGCCCTGTGCTACAAACGGGCCAGGGACAACATTCTGCTGACGCAGGACGTCATTCAGTCCTATCTCCCGCTAGTTAAGTTTGTGGGGCTCTACCGTGAAGCGCTGGAACAAGGCTGGCACGTGGAAGGCTACAAGCCGATGGAAAACTATCTGGCCAACCTCGCCGGCTTTGATATGAACCTGATCAACCGTCCGGGAGAATGGTCTCAGGGTGCCCTCGACCAACACGGATACCTCATCCAGCAGTTCACCCGCATGCTCAGCATGTTTAACGATACCTATGGCCACGTCTTTCCCAAAAACGGCGGAGACATCGATATGCAGGACATCCTGCACAACGATCGCACGCTGGTTGTCCTCATCCCGGCTCTTGAGCTTTCCGATAACGAGGCCGCCACACTGGGTAAGCTCTATATCTCAGACATCAGGATGAACATCGCCAAAGATCTGGGTAACAAGATTGATGGCTCACCGGAACACACTCTGACCGTGAAGAAGTTCGCCAGTAAGTTTCCGTTTATGCTCCTCTGTGACGAAGTCGGCTACTACTTCGCACCTGGTCTGGAGAAACTGGCTGCCCAGATGCGAAGCCTGCGTTACATGCTGGTTATCCTTGGCCAGGACCTGCAGGCCATGCTGAAACATGGGAAAGAAGTGCATTCCGTGAACGCCAACCTCGGTACCAAACAGTTCATGAAAACGGAGGATACGGAAGACACCCTGAAGATGATCCGTGCGGTCGGTGGTACTGGTCAGTATGCTGAGCAGCGCTCCATGGAACGAACCAGTATGGGGAGCTATCAGGACGTTGACCGTGTGGAGGTCCGCGATAAGGACAACATCCAGCTTGATGAGCTCAAGTCACTGAAAGAAGGTGAGGGTATCATCGTCTTTGAGGACCAGTTGGTCCGCAGCAACTCCATCTACATCCCGGATAGCGAGAAGATTTCGAAACTGGACGTCAAGATCAACCGTTACGTCCCCATCCGCCGCCCGGATTTCAGTGACCTTTGCCGTGAAGTACCGGCAGCCGAACGCCGGCGTCCGGTATCCCAGGAACGGGTCAGCCAGATTCTGGACATCTGCCACTCGACCAGTCCGGAAGAGTATCACGGCCACCTTCATGCCCGTATCGAGGATCAGACACTTCTGGCCATCACACAACTGGCCAGCGATCTGGATAGCCGTACCGATGTGGATTACAGCGATGATGAACGCGGCGTTCTGCTGTTTGAAGCAGCCGTTAACGCTCTTGAGAAGAACAAGGGAAAATACCGCTGGCTGAAGGACCGCGAAAATATACGCATCTCGAAGAAGCGTATTGAAGAGGCACACCAGAACAATACCGGATACAGCACCCCACCGGCACAACCATCACCAGCGGAAAATTTCTTCCAGCCAGCGGCCCCCTCATTCCCCGAACAAACCCACTACACGGAGAACAGCACCTATGACTGGCACCAGAACTTCGCGCCTGACGCTTTTACTGACGATTTTGCTTCTTCCTCTGTCATCGATCGCATCTGAGGTAAGAATAACCACTGGTTTTTCTCCCGGCGGAAGCGCCGTCGAAAACATACTGACTGCAATTAATAGCGCCAGGCAAAGCATCGACGTTGCTGCATACAGCTTTACCAGCAAACCCGTGGCTATCGCACTGGATAACGCCAACCAGCGTGGTATCAGAGTTCGGGTGGTCGCGGATGCAAAAGACAATGGCGGCCGATATTCTGCTGTCACCTGGTTGAAGCATAAAGGCATCCCTATTCGTCTGAACGATCGTTATGCTATCCAGCACAACAAATTTATGGTGATTGACGGAGTGACAACTCAGACAGGCTCGTTTAACTACACGTTCAGCGCAGTTAAACGCAATGCTGAAAACACAGTCGTCATCTGGAATGAACCGTCTACAGCGCGGGCCTATCAGGAGGAATTTAATCGCCTCTGGAGTGAAGGGACTGATTAACGTCCTACAATCCGTTTTTCTCCCTACTTGAATTATCACCCTACACCTTACAGCTGCTTCCAGGAGCAGTAAGGCGACGCTCACTCATTCAGTCAGGTGAAGTCCTAATGGGCAGAGAGTCATTCAAATAAATGCGTTAATACGCTATACCAAAAAACCGCCCTCATGGCGGTTTTTTGGTTTCTGAGGCAAGCTGAATCGGTAAGTTCAGGTTCTCGATTCAGGCGTCACAGCATGTCAGATCTTCCAGTACAGAAAGATCGAAGATAATGATTGAGGGGCCGTGAAGATATGAATCGGTCCAGGCACCCTCCCAGTCATAAACGCCGTGAAGTCCGCAAGCTCTGTAAAGCTCAATCGCATATTCAGAAGTCACACCCTGATTACCGAGATAGTACGTTTTACCCCTCATTTTCTTGTAATAAGGTTGCACTAATCCGTGCCAGTCCCTTCCATGCGAAAGCGATGAACTGATTCCTACAGGAAGATGGCGAAGTAACAGTTCGGCGACGCGGGGCTGCTCGCTTAGAGGTTTACTCTGATCGGCCAGCAGTGCATTTGCAGACAGGCTACAGCGATATACGAGTGGAGTGCCCTCATTACGACATTTGTAACGGGCATGATTGCGAGCACCGGCATAGTTATTGGTGAACCAGATAGCATCAATCGAACCAGCTTCTCCCGTTCCCTTAAAAGAGGTGTCAAACTGGGTAAAGCGCGCACGTGAGCCATGAAACAACTCCATTGGATCCTCCGGTTTCAGGGTCGCTCGATTTTTGGTGATACCTGAGGTTGCATATTATTTTTACTGGCACTGGTGTCAGAATCAGGTCGATTCATATCCGTGTAACCCGCCTGCTGGCGCTGCACTGGATGTGTCAGAGGTACAGTTTTACCGGATGACGCATTGAAGTGCGGAATGTATTGAATGGTATTCTGCACAAACGCTTTATCTCCCCTGACTTCAACTGTCTCCCCGCTTTTCTCTCCGGTGATGTGCAATGCCATCGCCAGATTTTTACCCTTCTCAGCCGGCGCATCAGCAACCTCTATATACAAACCACGATCGAGCAGCACCGGCTTACCACCGGATGAATACACCACAGCACCATCACGATTCACACTCGTATCGTAACCACGAATCTGCGACGGACGAATATCATCAGCCACTGAGTGGAGAATGATATTGTCAGAGATGGCCACCGTCCGGTTCTTACGCTTCTCGCGATAAGCCCAACCGCGCAACTGAGAGATGGCTGCTGCGTCATTATCGGTAGCCTGCACTTCCACCCAGGCGCGATACGACAATGGTCGGGAGCCCGGCATCTCTTTGAGCGCCTTCCTCTCATCTCTGATCTGGAGACGCAGTGCGGCCATATCCTTCATCTTCTCGACTTCCAGCGCACGGAACATCAGTTTACGCAGAAGAGGATCGCGTTCTGTCATGCGAACATTATTCTTGCGAATACGATAGCCGGCCGCCAGTTCGCGGAAACGCGTTCTGGCAGCATCCGCTGAAATCCCCGGACGTACAAAACTGGTCTTGTATGCTTTGTAGCGTGCAATCAGATCCTGACGGGCCTCCGCACGGGCATTACGACGCTCAGTTCTAGCCCCCTTGTCACGACGGTGAAGACGGTTATCGTATTGGGATTCAATATCCACAGCACTGAGAAGAACATCTCTTCCTTCCCGGCTCACCTCACGGACAACGGACGCGTGGGTAAAGGCACCAATCAGTTCCTGCTGACAACTCAGCGTCAGTTCTGGGTGAAGATCACTGGCTTTAATCGGTGCCTGTTCATCATCGGCGACGTCGTAAATCGCGAGTCCTTCACCCTTCTTGCGCAACTCAAGTCCGGCCGCAATCAGAATGTCATGCACCCCATCCCAGTCATAGCTCTCACCAAGAAACAACGCATCCATCTTATCCCGACAGTTATCCACCGCATACGAAAACAGACTCTCCTTGTCACCAAAATGCTCCAGCTGGCGCGCAGCTGCAGGGGCAGATTTATAAAATTTCTGGCGACGAACAATCGCGCCAGAATTGTTCACCATGTAAGGACCATTGTCGTGCTTCCAGCCGTTCTTAAGCTCCAGTTCACGGCAGCAGCGGTCAAGAGTAAAGCGATCGTTATACAGTGAAGCAGCCTTATAGCTCACCGGATTGATACGATTAACGGTCAGGTGGCAATGCAGATTATCGGTATCGTCGTGGATAGCAAACACATACTGATGCCCCTCCATACCAAGGCGCTTAAGGCAATGTCTGGCCGAATCAAAAATCTGATCTGGCGTAGGCCTTTCAGATTCTGGCCATGACAGGATGGCATGGTAAACCGGGTCATTGCAGCGGGTGTTTTGTACGGCCACCATGTCCATTTCAGTGGAGGCAGTGGCGAGAGAGAAGCAGTTGGTCTCACAAATGACTTTATCGCAACGCACCTGCTGACGTCCGTCCGGGAACGTTGCGATAACATCCTGTGAATCAGGCAGTGCGTTACGTGTCGCGTATCCAACCAGGTCATTAAAGATTTTATCTTCTGACCGTGACTTGCGAACAAAAGGACGCTCTGGTGACAGCGTTTCGCTCATCTCAACATCATCACGCAGGATGGTGTAAGAGACGAGTTGTACGAAGCTGGACTTACCATCACGACGCCTTTCTGCCACGACTGCGAGCATGTTAATCCTCTGTGTTGTTCAGGCTATCAGCCCGAAATTTCATTAACGTTTTCTGAAGTGAGGCCAGAGTATCAGCAAATTGCTTACTGAGTTCAGGTGTCATCATTCCTAGTTTTTGCATCTCGGTATAGAGGTGCTTTTGCAGGCCACCTAGCTTCAGAATCTCATTCATCTGCTTGGTGTCACCTTTGGCCACAATGCGACGACCAAGGGCTGAACGCCGGAGAAATTCCCCTGTCGAGATACCTGCTGCTTTCGCACTGGCCTGTATCTGCGCCTTCTCTTCCGGGTAACACCGCACGCTGCCCAGGAGCGCCGTTCTCAGGCGTCTTTCACTCTTACTCATATTCAATCCTGCTCGGCCTGCAAGGCTGGCATCATAATAGGGTGTCGGGACGGAGTCCTGACCAGGACGTTTTGTAGCACCGTCTGCGTGCAGGCGGTGCTACAAAACATACCCTGTCCCACAATTTACATCGAATTTCGATTCATGATCGGAAGTATATGTGATTTCGGCTGCGCCGTCACTGGCTTACGCCAGAAAAGCCGGGTTCTGGCACTGAGTTATTTCGGGAGGTATACTCGTAGCCTGGAATTGAGCACAAAAAAACAGGAAATCGAAGAATGGCTGAGAAGAAATGGTATAGCATCGAGGATGTTGAGCTGGCTAAATCATCACTTGATGATCTGCCGGATTTGACACCAACACGTCTCACAAAAACAGATGTTCTGGAGCAGTTGAAGGAAAAAATTATTGAGTTGGCGAATAACAAAGGTTACAGCGTGGAAGATATTCGAAGTGCTCTCGAATCTGCCGGAATACCAACAAGCGTGAAGGCTATCCGCGAAATTCTGAGTTCTGCAAAGAAAGCACCAACACGCAAGATAAAAAGCAGGAAGCCCGCAACAGTGGTTACTGATAAACCGGCTCAATAATTGACAGTATGTGACTAACCTCAGGAGCCCCTTGGGGCGGACAGGAGAAAGATAAACGGCACCACCGTGGCGATTTTCTTTCTCCTGGCGGGGGATTTCATTTTGATCCGGTTCGACATCGGTGAAAAATGATCGGGGTTGAAGATGGCAGAGGTTTCCCCCTGCCTTTCCCTATCAGGCTTTCAGCGCTTTCATTTTTTCAGCCATTTCCCACAACGCCCGATTTAGCTTAACATCGCCATCAATGCCGTTTACCGGGCGCGTACGCTGGAATTTTCCTTTCGCATTCTTCCCCCAGACACCGCCCTTTGTCATGTTCTCCTGAACGCGCTGATAGGTTGTCCAAAGGTCATCATGTTTGTCTTCATTGCGTCTGGTCTGTAATACATCGTCAGGCGTTATAGGAATGTGCTTACCTTCGCCCTTATCGTCATATTTCCAGTTAAGTGCAATCTCGGCAAAAATTCGCTGTTCGTCTTTGCTGAGCTCAATTTCTTTCATCTCGCTGCGCGATTCCTTCACGCCATCGAAAATTTCCAGCACTTCATAAGCACCTTCGATCACCTGCCCGACAACGTCCCCTTTATGTGGCACACGGATTTCGCCGAACGTTTTCCCGCAAACCATACCGTTCATACAGACGAAACGGAACATGCCCGGGATCATCTGATAGCTGCTGCTGCCATCGTGGCTGTTGAGAAGAATAATTTCCGGCACTTCCTCGCCTACAATTTCCCCCTCGCGGCGCAGGCGTAGCATGTGCTTGGTATGCTCACGCTTTCCGAGGTCGCGCGTGCGCGTCTGGCAGGCAAAGAAAGGTTGGAAGCCTTCTTTGCGCAGATTATCCAACAGGGTGATTGTTGGGATATAGGTATAGCGTTCGCTACGGGATTCATGCTTTTCCTCAGAGAAAACGCTAGGAACGAAGCGCATGAGTTCATCGTTGGTCAGCGCGCGTTCTTTACGGATGACGTTAGCAGAGCGGAAAACAGATGATAAACGGGCCATAGTGATTCTCCTCAGAGGTTAAAAAGTGACTTTCTTATGGCGTCGTCCTTTTGATAGTGATTCACCATCGCGGGAGGCCGTTGCCGTGATGAAATGACCGGCCTGGACCTCCAGTGAGGCCTGCAAGGGAGCTGATCGAGGCCGCAGCGCAAGCGACTGACCAGCGGGAGGGAGTGCGAACGGGGGAGGAAAGCAGGCTTCAGCCGTGCCCTTGTAGGGTGAGCGGTCCAGGCCAGTGTCTTTCACGGCAAAGGCAGACTGCGATGAATCCGTGAACGAAAAGGGAAACGCCGGAAGTAAGCGGCGGGCAAGGTCCGTATCCATAAAGGGGACGCGAAGCGGCACTGGTTGGGGCGGCGCTGGCGCAAGCCAGCTGCAAGCCCGGGGTGCTACCTGGCAGGAGGGATTTGCTGATCGGGAAACATATTGCCCCAGAGCTTGGGGCAGATTATCACCAGTCAAATGTCTGGAAACCGTCCAGATTATCTCCGACGGAAGAAAAATGAATCATACTGATATCTGCCTGGCGAATGGCGCAGAAAATCAACTCACGAGTGGTGCGAGATATTCCTAATTTTTTCAAACGATGCAAGGGGCGGGTGACCGCCTCAAGGCGAATGAGGTATCCAACATCGGTATCGAGAATCCACGCGCCTTCATGTTTAGCGAGACTCAGATCCTGCATCAAGAAATTATCATCTTCGGTTATATGGTTGATGCAGCACTCCATCACCGGACGCAACATCATTCGAGGAACGTTGATACGTTTACCCCATTCAAGTGAGTCAGTAACATCATTCCAGGCCCACTCATCGCTTTCAGGAACGGGCAGAGTCAGCAACTGAAATGGAACACCCAGCGTCTCCGCCAGACGTTCTCCGACATCGCATATGGGATCATCTCTTTCGGCAAAATCGGCGCAGGCCAGGCAATTTCCGTGCAGATAAAGCGCCTCATCGCAGTTATCAAGCTGAATAACCGTAACGCCATACGGCGCGCCCTCTATAATTTTTTTCATGTCGTGATCCATTGCACCAGGCTGTCGCTTCTGGCGTTCAGCGGCTCAATGCCGATGAGCGCCAGTCGGGGGTTAAATACCGCCCCTCTCGGGGCGGTTGTCATTAAGCAAGACCTTTGACGGTCTCCAGAGAGCGGAGCAGATGCCCCCACTCTGCTCCATTCAGCGCCGGAACGCGGATCGGTTTGTTCAGAACGTTATTGCGAACGATGAGACGCCCAAGTGCTTTCAGGCGACGTCTGATGAGCTCCTCCGGTAACGTTTCACGATGAATACGCGGGTGCATGCACAACGGCTGGCCGGTGGCCTGCGCTTCTGCGCGGCGCTTTACAAAATATTCCTGACATGCGAGGATGAAACGGTCTTTCATGATGTATCTCCATCTGAGACGTGTAGTGTCCGGCCTGCTCGAACAGACCGGGGTGATTAAGCAGAGCGCCCGCTCTGCTTTTTTATTGCCACTTACGCGGCAATCCCTTCGGCATCAATAAATGCCTTAACCTTTTCCATAATTTCGCCGTGTGTGAGCGTGGCGTGGTTGCGCATCTGGAAATAGCGCGTGCCGTATTGGGCAAAAATGTCAGTGATGTTGCCGCTGTACATTGCGCTCAGCTTGAATGACTGGTTGTCAGCCGTTCCGCGCCAGTCGAGCGGCGGAAGCACTTCCAGCATGTCAATAAACCGCGCTTCATCGATTTCGGACACCGGCTGATAATTTGCACGGGCAAAGCGGGCCTGCGCCTCTTCCACAGTTATCAGCTCCCAGTGATCGCCATGAGCATTCAACTCCTCCAGCGTCTTTGACGTGGCACAGGCCGTGGTGCGCCACGCACCTTCTACGAAGTACGCTTCACGCCAGCCGTTGAATCCACAAGATTTGCTCCAGAATGCCATTACGTTCATTGCTCATTTCCTCACTGGTTGTGCCCTTCGGCTTCTTTCTGGTGTCCCCTTTATCCGTTTCCGGAAGGCGGGGAGCACGTTGCTGTGACACATGACCGCCCTGTTCCACCGGGGACGGAAACAAGGGGGATGACAAAGCCGCAGCGCAAGCGACTGACCAGCGGGAGGGAGTGCGAACGGGTGCAGGCATCAGGCTTCAGCCGCCCCTTGTTTATGGACCGGAACAGGGCAGCGTCAGTCACAGCAAAAGTGAACACCGCTGACAACGGGGGTAAAGTGGGTACCGGAAGAAGCCGGTTTACCGGCTTTCCTTAGCGGCCGTCCATGACGGCCAGTGAAAGTGGCGCTGCCGGTACGGCAGCTGCTCACGTCGCCCTTCAGGCATCGCTTGCTATCCCAACGGGACGGAGACTGGCCTCGTCCTGGCTCCGCGGAGCCTGGTGACCACTGAGTGGACACCAGGCGAAGTGCAGGCGACGCCCCGGTTCACCGGGAAGCCGAAGGGGCCCGGACGGGTTTGAATTTCTTTGATTGTGCCGCTTTTATGCCTCGAAATCCGAATGAATATTGAGTTAGAATAAGTGCAACTACTGCACTTTTTTTAGGTATCAAATGACCGGATTTGAACTCAGATTATGGCGAAAAAGCCTTTGCTGGAGCCGTGACAGAGCTGCAGAGGAGCTGGGCGTTTGCCTGCGTTCTTACAAAGACTACGAAAACGCACCTGAAGTTAAGCGGGCCATAGAGTTGGCCACAATCACACTTTCAGTGCAGGGTCTGATGCCGCTCATGTCACGCCCTCAGGTCAGCAAATCGAAAGCCCTTGAGATGCTTCAGAGAATACTGCCCTGAATGACTGGCACAACTCTGGCTGACAGGGTTCTGAAGTACCCGCGCTCGATGCGCGGGGGGCTTCAGCAGGGGCCGCAGATCAGCCTTTAGACTCATCGTCATAGTGCATAGCCGAAACTGTTAGCACCCCAGAAAAATCGATGTCCAGCTTGTCACACAGGTGCATCAAATCGGTGATTAGATCCACCATGATGGTGTCTACGGATTCATCGCTGCGGGCCAGCCCAGTCTGGCGGGCGAAGTAGCAGAGTGTTTCTGCGGCCATAGCTGATCGGTCAGCGTTATCCGGTTCCCTGAAAGTCGGCCAGTCTCTTTCAATGACCATCGCAGCCAGCACCCTGATCCCCGTTATCGTATCTGCCATCTTATTCAGCTCCGCGCTCGTTATTCAGCCCCGCGACCATCGCCCGTAAACAACCTTCCTGTCGGGTCGTGGTCATTTCGCCATTCATCAGTACCTGAGCAAACCAGGTATTTTCTTTTAGCAGTACATAGCTGTTGGCTTCCCCCTGAGCACGAATCCGGATCTCACTGCCGGGTTCCTGCCCGTCGTTGGGTAACGTAGCGGCCATCAGTGATAGCGCGGCTTCCACGCAGGGCAGGATTTTTTCGAAATCCGTCCCGATCTCCGGGTCATCAAAACAGAATTCTGATTCACAGTTGATATTGTCTTCAAGCCAGCGGGCCAGAATCGTCAGCCCTTCCATTACTTCGGATGCGTTAATCATGTTCTCGTTCTCCTTATTGGACCCGGGCACCCTGCCCGGGTCCTGGCGGTGTCAGTCAATGGCGCGGAAAATTTTGCTGCGTTCCGGATGCCCAATAATGCTCACGTAGTCTTTCAGGGCATCCTGGCGGTCAGCCAGGTTCTGACAGGTCTGCGCGTATTCCGCCCCCATCTCGTAAGTCTTCCAGCACAACTGGTTAAGTACGAACAGCGTGGCAATGATCCCGGCAGCGTCTGCGGAGACTTCTTCATCAAAATAACTACCTGGAATGCTCAGCTGGTAGGTTCCCTCGGGCGGGGTCATATACCCGGTCGGGCGGGTAGTGATGATGTCTGTATATGGGCCAACGTGGCCGCTAATCCCGCGCGGCACTTCCCAGAATTGCCACATGCCGCCGTCGTAGTTGCTGTGTCTGTCCAGAAATGACTGCACCAGTTGCTCGCCAAACGGCGTCGAGAACAGGCGCGGCACGAACACCTGGCGCTGGCGTGGGTGGGTGATTTCAATACGAGTTACCTGCTCAGTCTGGGAAATGGTCGCTGTGGTCGTGGTCATGATGGCCCCCTTAGGCTTCTTTCTGGTGTCCTCCCTTTTCCGTTTCCGGAAGGCGGGGAGCACGTTGCTGTGACACATGACCGCCCTGTTCCACCGGGGACGGAAACAAGGGGGATGACAAAGCCGCAGCGCAAGCGACTGACCAGCGGGAGGGAGTGCGAACGGGTGCAGGCATCAGGCTTCAGCCGCCCCTTGTTTATGGACCGGAACAGGGCAGCGTCAGTCACAGCAAAAGTGAACACCGCTGACAACGGGGGTAAAGTGGGTACCGGAAGAAGCCGGTTTACCGGCTTTCCTTAGCGGCCGTCCATGACGGCCAGTGAAAGTGGCGCTGCCGGTACGGCAGCTGCTCACGTCGCCCTTCAGGCATCGCTTGCTATCCCAACGGGACGGAGACTGGCCTCGTCCTGGCTCCGCGTAGCCTGGTGGCCACCGCGTGGACACCCGGCGAAGTGCAGGCGACGACCCGGTTCACCGGGAAGCCGAAGGGGCCCAGACGGGTTTGAATTTCTTTGGTTGTGCAGCTTTTATGCCCCGAAATTCAATTAAAAATAAAATTTAAATAAGTGCAATATTTGCACTTTTTATACATTTTAAATCCGACCATTTTAACCCCAAAACCGGGAATATTTACCGCCCTGAATCGCATGATCTCAGTACCTTCGGACCTGGGCCGGAGCGCCGCAGGTGCCGGGATTCGGTCCCTGCAGGCTTCAGCCTGCAGAAGGCTTTTCCCGCCCGCAAAAGTCGGTTGTCCACAGAGCAGGTCAGTAAGGTAAAGGCGCCCTTCAGGGCGCGTCATTATTCGCGGCGCGGGAAAAATCGCCACAGTGCCGGAAATAGCCGTCTGCATCGGTGGCGCCGGGCCAGTCTCCCCCCTCGTGGCGCTGGCAGAGGCTGGACTCCCCGGGGCTGTACCACAGATGCCTACACCAGGCGCACAGGTCGTCATCTGAAATGGAGCGGGAAAATATCATCAGCTCTGCGGGCGGCTCTCTGAAAGTGGCAGGTACTGAATGGGCAGAAATGGGTTGCATGTACATCACCTCAGTGAATCCTCCCGGCGGCCCGTGAGGGTGCGTTAACATCAGCGCGGGGCAAAACTTGCGGTAATTTCCCGCTCAATCTCGATGGTTCTGCGGACATTCGCCGCCAGGGTCGTGAGGTGCTGGCGCGGTAGCCAGCCGCGCACCGGTGTACCGGGGCGGATAACACTGGCGGCCCCGGGCCGCCGTCAGAAGGGTATACAGGCTCACTGGATGACCTCCCCATCACGCGCGCCGGCAGCGAAGGCTTCTGCGTCACCCGGGCAGTGGAACTCATAGCGCTGACCTTTTGGATATGAGGCGCTGAAGACGTCCACGTAAAAACTGGCTTCACGGCCACACAGGCCCGCCCAATCCAGATCGCCTTTTACGCCCTGATACGTTGTGATGATATTAAAGTGCGCCAGCGTAGCGGCGAACTCAGGGGATGAAATCAGCAGCTTATCTGTCATTGCCTGCAGCAGGTTTTGCACTACCTGACGATCGTTCATAACATTCTCCTTCGCGTAATGGTCCGAAAATAACTTCCTTCTGGCGTTCCTCCTTTCGAAGGGGGTCGTTGTCTCCCGCCATGAGCGACGGGAGGCAACGGGCCATCGGGCAAAAGTCATGCCCCGGATGCAAAGCCGCAGCGCAAGCGACTGACCAACGGGAAGGAGTGCGAACGGGTGCCGCAGACGGCGGCTTGAATTTTGACGGCACGGTGCAACCGTTTAAGCGATGGCAGGAGATAACGAGCGCCAGGTTGGAGGACACCGGAAGTGCTTTTTTCGGTACAGGCCCGCCGAGGCGGGCATCCTTATCCGGCCGGGTGTGCCGGGGGCATCGCCCCCTGGAAGCCCCCGGCCTTCCATCATCCCCGGAGAAACCGGCGCAGAGAATCGATAGCATCAGTCGTTCCCAGCCGTTCCTGCCAGCCCCCGACGTACCATAGAGGCGTCCGGTAAGTCCGACGAACATCAAGGGTCAGAGAGTTGCCGATCACGACTTCGGCGGGGATACCCAGGTAGGACAGCTGCAGGTAACACATATGCGCTGCCACCGGGTCAATATCCATGCAGCTGACAAAGAGTTTGTCCTGATAGTTAATGCCCTGCTCTGCCATCACCTCTGCAAAAGCAATCACCATGCTACCGGCGCCGGCAGCGGGTTCATGTAATGTGATAAACGGTTTGTGCTTCAGTTGCTCGCGCGCATTGCTGGCGGTAAGACGAGCCATCAACTGGGAAAGGTGATAAGGAGTGAAAAACTGGCCCATATGCGCAGAGCCGATCTCCAGATCCATAAAGATCTGCCCAAGAAAATCACCGGGCTGACACTCCAGCGCGCCGGTGAGGCATGCCAGCAGGTGTGCCATACGTTTCACATCATCAGGCTGATAACGGCCCGCAATAGTCAGATATTCTTGTTCCAGTTCCGGCGAGCGAAGAAAGGCATTCTGGACAGCGATCGATGCCATCTCAACGAAATCCCGGAACACTTCATGCCGGTGATGGTAGCGCGCGATGTCGCTAAACAGGCGAACAAAATCCCGGTGGTAATGGTCGTAACCGTTTTGCCCGGTATGCGCTGGTTTACAGGGAGTTGCTTCAGGTAATGCCATCTCCAGAGTTAATTGCGTCATTCTGGCGTTCCTTCCTTTCCGGCGGTCTGCGGTGTGCTCCCGCCATACCGCACACGACGCAACGTGCCAGCTGGAAAAAATCCAGCTCCGGATGCAAGGCCGCAGCGCAAAAGACTGACCAGAGGGAAGGAATGCGAACGGGCGCCGCAGCTGGCGGCTTGAATTTTTCCGGCTCGGTGCGACGGTTAAGCGGTGTGGGGGAGAACAGCAGAATGTGAAGAGACAGGAATGGACAGAACTGCTGGCAGTGTGATTACCGCCAGCCGGATTCGGGAAGGTTAGTGAGCGTTGTGATTCTTATCGATGAGGCCCAGACGAGTCATGCAGGTGATAACTGATTCCGGACGACGCTGGTACTCCCGGGCAAAAGCATTAACATCGAAATCAGCCGCTGTGGCCCGCGCGATCAGTTGCTGCTTTTCGTCTTCCTCCCAGCGGGCACCGTGACGAGGATATTCTTGCTTATAGCCCGCGCCAGGAGTGGAACGACTGACCAGCTCATGCTGGATACTGGCCAGTGTTTTATTTTCCGCATCCTCTACCAGCCCCAGAGCCTGCAGCTCCCTGGCAGCCTTCAAAAACTGGCGAATCAGACGACCATGTTCCTTTAGATCAGTCATTTGACGGGCCTCCAAACATCTGGCGAGCATTATTTCGGGTTTCCTCATCGACGGTTGTGGCTGCTACAGTCCTGGATGCCGGGGCGCTTTCACTCACTCCCCTGCTCTGGCCCTGTAGCAAAGCATCAACCTCTCGCGGATAAACCGCGCGCAGCAGCTGCAGAAGATCGTCAAAAGAGGTGCCATCATTTAACAGCTCACTGAACAGATAAGGCAACCTTTCGTCCTGCTTACCGAAGGCAAAACCGGTCAGTAGCGCGGCGCGCCACAAACGTCCCCTTTCTCCCTGAGGCGTTTCGTCAGTCTTCTGGCAGACGAAACGGTCAGCTTCATTAGTTTCGGGATTCAGGTAAAACATTATTTTGCGTCGCGTATCCATAGTGATTATCCGATGAGGTACATGCCGTTAACGAGGTCAAACTGAGATGAGTCAGTTTTATAGAAACGCTCTTCCCTGACCGCACAGTGATCCCTGACAGCATCAGCAATGAGTTCAGCTCCACCGCCGATGACCATAACATGTGAGTATCCCTCAAAGCGGCTGACGGCTTCAATAACCCGGTTAACAAGACGACCATGTGCGTCATTCATCGCCTCACGAACCAGCGCCACACAGGAGGTGTCATTGATCCTCGATGCCAGGTAGGCTTCATCATTACGATGAATGATGATGTCATCAGCGAGATAACTGCTTCCCTTCGTTCTGGCCACAGACAGCGCATCTTTGACAGCACTGGTCATCAGGGATACGCCAAGAGAAGAATCACCGAAGATTCGGGAAATCCCGCGCATCTTGCCCATAACCTGCGAGACATCCAGAGTTGTTCCCCCTAAATCGATGATCAGGAGTGAGTCCAGCTCCTTGAGATCCTTCACTACATCAAATCCTGCCGGAATGGACTCAGGCATAACCTCAACGCTGCAAATATTGAACGTTTTGCCGCCATTGAGTTCCACGGCGCGCATCAGGTTATCCTTTTTGCGACGGATGTTGTCTTCGTTCGGCTGGTTGTTTTTGTTGTAGTACTCAGCCAGCGGCAATGTAACCACGATACTGACGTCCTGAGGCGGAATGCCGGTACACAGCAGCGCATGGTGAACTGCCACCACGTTCACATCACTGTACTGCCAGGCCACATTCGTCGTTACCACAGCCTCAGGGCTAATCGCGTCAAATGAATACTGCTCTCCATTCAGCATGTAGTTGTAAGCCTGCTGACCTCCAAACGCCACCGCCCACTCACGCTTAAAGCTGTTTGGGCTGATTGATTGTTTAACCTCTCCACCATCGATCCATTGCAATTTAATGTTTGTTGATCCGTCATCGATATAGATTTTCATGCTCGCCTCCTGAGATAAATTAAAGCGCATTTAGAGAACTTTATGAGATAAATATGAGAATTATTTACAGATTATACGCGTTACCTGCCCACCGGCAAGTATAAAGAGAAGTATTTGAGATAAATATGAGAAGTATAATTAAATGACACAGCGATAAGTCAAAAACCCAGACCTGACTTTTTTCACATAGGAAACAGCGGATTGAATAAACACTCGATGAGAGCACTTGCAGAAAGCGAAATTTCTTAAAATAATAACTGTATATTTATACAGTAAATAGGTAAGAGCTATGACATCCATCCAGTTTATAAAAGCGTCTCAAGAGCCGGAAATTTTGCAGATTCCATTGTTCGCGGACACGGTACCCTGCGGCTTTCCCAGCCCGGCATCCGACTATACGGAGTCCGAGCTGGACCTGAATGAATATTGCATCCAGCGGCGCAGTTCCACCTACTTTGTCCGGGCCATAGGCAACTCAATGCGAGACATTGGCCTGCACAGCGGCGATCTGCTCATTGTGGACAAGGCCGAACGGCCACAGCACGGCGACATCGTCATAGCCGAAATCGACGGCGAGTTCACGGTTAAAAAATTGCTACTGACATCCCGGCCAGGACTACAGGCGATGAATCCCGCTTACCCTACCCTTTGGCCCGATCCCGATAATCTCCAGATTTTTGGGGTCGTGACGGCTTTTATCCACAAAACCCGGGGGCGGGACTGATGTTTGCCCTGGCTGACGTGAACAGCTTCTACGCAAGCTGTGAGAAAGTTTTTCGCCCAGACCTGAGAAATAAACCTGTCGTCGTCTTGAGCAACAACGATGGCTGCGTGATCGCACGCTCGAAAGAAGCAAAGCAGCTGGGCATCAAGATGGGTGTCCCCTGGTTCCAGCTGAAAGCAATGCAGTTCCCTGAGCCCGTAATCACCTTTTCCAGTAACTACGAGCTTTACGCCAGCATGAGCAATCGGGTCATGGCACATTTGGAAGAGCTGGCGCCACGCGTGGAGCAATATTCGATTGACGAAATGTTTCTGGATATCCGTGGCATTGATGGGTGTACGGATTATGAAACGTTCGGCAGGCAGCTGCGTGAGCACGTCTTAAGCGGAACCGGACTGACGATCGGTGTCGGAATGGGCCCAACAAAAACGCTGGCCAAGTCTGCACAGTGGGCCTCAAAAGAATGGCCACAATTTGGGGGCGTGCTGGCCCTGACCACCGGTAATCTTCGGCGGACAGAAAAGTTACTTTCTCTGCAACCAGTAGAAGAAATCTGGGGCGTCGGGCGCCGCATCGGTAAAAAGCTGAATACGTTCGGTGTGACAACCGCTTTGCAGCTGGCGCGCATGAACCCTGCCTTTGTACGCCAGAACTTTACTGTGGTGCTGGAGCGAACCGTGCGCGAGCTAAACGGTGAGGCCTGTATATCTCTTGAAGAGGCTCCGCCAGCGAAGCAGCAGATTGTCTGCAGCCGTTCATTCGGGGAGCGCATTACCACTTACGAAGCGTTGAGGCAGGCTATCTGCCAGTACGCCGAACGCGCAGCCGAAAAGCTGCGGGGGGAGCACCAGTTCTGCCGGCATATCTCGGTCTTTATCAAAACCTCCCCTTTCGCCATCAACGAAGCGTATTACGGCAACATGGCCTGCGAAAAGCTGCTCCTGCCTACCCGGGATACCCGGGACATCATTAGCGCCGCAGTGAAGGCTCTTGACCGTATCTGGCTCGATGGGCATCGATATGCAAAGGCCGGCGTGATGCTGAACGACTTCACTCCTTGCGGCGTGTCCCAGTTGAATCTTTTTGACGAGGTCCAGCCATGGGAGCACAGCGACGCGCTGATGAAGGTTCTAGATGGGATCAACAATTCGGGTAAGGGCAAAGTCTGGTTTGCTGGGAGAGGGATTGCCCCTGAGTGGCTGATGAAGCGAGAAATGTTGTCCCCTGCATATACCACGCGCTGGAAAGATATCCCCAATGCCAGGATCCGTTAAATAAGCCTTTAAGATGGAACCAGTAGTGCTCGCCGCAGCCGAACGACCGGGCTGAGCCCGCGAGTGAGCGAGGAAGCACCAGAGAACTAAACTAACATATTCTGATTACACCCGAGGTTTAATGGATACTTCACTCAGGTTTATCCACTTATCCACGGACATATTTTTAAAGGATATTTTAATACTTTTTTGTCTTTTACTTCTTTTAGTCCCCCTGAAAGCCATGTACTACCTGTTCTGCGCTATGTTAAGTATGGGAAATTGGTTAACATCTTATGGGAAAGTAAGCATGTATCTGTGGGCTACGTAGCAACAAGTTATGGGATATGCGTCAACAAGCTATGGGAAACAGGTCAAGTTTAGTCATCAATTATCCACTTGTGGATAATTGCTAAATTTTCCCGGTGGATAAGTATTTCGATACGCTTGCAATTTCTGTTTTCACTGTCATTATGGGTGAATAATAATTTACCCATAGGCATTAAAATGGATACTCAACCACCTTTGCCCGCTACTAAAACGTTCAAAAAACGCGCTAGCATCAAGCAGTCTAATGAATTGACAGAAGCGGCATATTACCTGCCTCTTCAGGCAAAACGTGTGTTGTGGTTATGCCTTATACAAACCTATTTTAGTGACAGCCAAGATGACGATTCGGATATATTGCCTCTATTCAAAATTAGCGTTGCCGATTACGTCAGGTACTTCAACGTCGCAACTTCTGTCGCAAGTCGAGATGTTAAGGCTGGCGTTAATGCCCTGGGGGAATCAACGGTAACCTTCTACCCAAAGGAAGGTGAGTTCGAAGAAGTCAAACGTCCGTGGCTGGCTGAAGCGGGAATGAAGAGAGGCCGTGGTTCTTGGCAGATTGAATTTAACTACAAAGTCATGCCATTTCTTGTCGGCTTGACATCCCAGTTCACTACATATTCTTTGTACGACTGCGGCCAACTCAATAGTGTCCGAGTGATCCGACTTTATGAAAGTCTCTGTCAGTTCCGGAGCACCGGTGTCTGGATAACTTCACATGAATGGTTATGTGAAAGATTTATGCTTCCGGCCTCGCAGAAAAATAATATTGCAGAAATGAAGCGCACTTTCCTTGAACCTGCGCTGAAGAAAATTAATGATAAGACGCCATTAAAGGTTAGTTATACAACCGAAGATGATGGACGCTTATTGTTTAATTTTCTCGATAAAAAATAAACAGTTACTACCTACTCTCCCTTTGCCTCTTTAATCCCTGTGCTTACTTGACCTCTTTCCCACAACTCGGGAGCCTAACGAAGTTGACCTCTTTCCCACAACTCAGGAGCCTAACGAACTTGACCTCTTTCCCACAACTCAGGAGCCTAACGAACTTGACCTCTTTCCCACAACTCAGGAGCCTAACGAACTTGACCTCTTTCCCACAACTCAGGAGCCTAACGAACTTGACCTCTTTCCCACAACTCAGGAGCCTAACGAACTTGACCTCTTTCCCACAACTCGGGAGCCTAACGAACTTGACCTCTTTCCCACAACTCGGGAGCCTAACGAACTTGACCTCTTTCCCATAACTCAGGAGCCTAACGAACTTGACCTCTTTCCCATAACTCGGGAGCCTAGCTAACTTGACCTCTTTCCCATAACTCGGGAGCCTAACGAACTTGACCTCTTTCCCATAACTCAGGAGCCTAACGAACTTGACCTCTTTCCCATAACTCGGGAGCCTAACGAACTTGACCTCTTTCCCATAACTCGGGAGCCTAACGAACTTGACCTCTTTCCCATAACTCAGGAGCCTAACGAACTTGACCTCTTTCCCATAACTCAGGAGCCTAACGAACTTGACCTCTTTCCCATAACTCAGGAGCCTAACGAACTTGACCTCTTTCCCATAAGTCGGCCCCTACAGCCTGCGCCCTCCCTTTGCCTCTTTAATCCCTGAGCTTACTTGACCTGTTTCCCACATAACCTATGTAACCTATGGTCTTCGACCCCACCTTATTTCTTGGGCACATCCATAGACCTTACCTAGAGTTTCAACTTTCACACCAACTATCACACAACAATTATTTTGCATTTAATTTAACATCAAATTAATATCATGTTGATATTACATTACCGTAAAACCAACCATCTTCCCCTTGACATTAGTGCGTTTTAGTCACTACCATGTTGATGGTTTTTTAATATTAAAAAGAGATTAAAATGATACTAACAATTGCAAATACGAAAGGAGGAGTAGGTAAATCTACTCTCGCGGTTAACATCGCAGTAGCAAGGGCTAGACAAGGCAAGAAGGTATGGTTAGTTGATGGTGATAAACAGGGCTCGTCACAAACAGCTATTTTGGTTCGTTCAGAAGACGGTGTTGAACCTGGTATCGCTTGCTCGCATTACCCTGAAGGCCCGGTGTTAAGGAGCCAAGTTCTGCAACAGAAAGATAACTTTGACGATATCATCATTGAATGCGGAGGCCGAGACTCTACTGCGATGAGGGCTGCACTGACAATCACAGACGTCCTTTTAGTTCCTTCAGCTCCGGGAAGTTTCGAAGCTTGGGCAATGGATGCTAACGCCGAACTAATCAAAGAAGCGAGGAGCATTAGAGATGGGTTGGTCTGTTATTCGCTTTTGAACAAAGCGGATACTCAAGCTAGATCCTCCGACAACAGAGATATGCTTGAAATGATGGAAGAGTACAAAGAGGATATCCCCATCCTCGACAAAATCATCTATCAAAGAAAAGTCTACGCCAATGCTGCAGGCAGTGGAAGAACCGTAAGTGAACTGAAACTACGTTCGCATGAAAAGATAGCAATGCAAGAGTTAGATGCTCTCATATCAATACTGTTTGAATAGTTAGATACAATCAAAATAATATTAAAGTAATGTATAGGTGATATGAAATGGCAATCCAGAAAAAACCAAAAACGCAGCTACCTGATTCAAAGAATGAGGCAGTAGAGAAGTTCATAAATTCCGCCCCTGATGCAAAAATTCCCGCTACGAAGGGAATCGTTAAAGGTAAAAAACAGCAGATCACGATCACGATGGACCCCGAGCTGATTCAGCGTATAGATGAAGCAGCAGCGGAGAACGGGCAATCCCGCGCAGCCTTCATCAATATGTCATGTATCAACATATTGGACTATGGTATGCAAATTGCCGGTAGGAAAAAGGTCAGCGAGTAAACAACATCACAATACAACTATTTCAGCATTAATTTACTGTTATTTTAATATCAAAATAATATCAAATAAGCATTGTGTGAATCTAGCTATTAACTAGTTGTAGCGGCTCACAATCGAAAACAGTCGGACTCGCAATCAGCACAAATTTTGCGCTCACCTTAACTGCAACTGGAATCGGGTGCCAACTCACAAAAACTGCAAATGGGCTAGCATTTATAACTGTGAGGAACAGGACAACAGACAACTTGATGAGATCATTGAGTGGGTGCGGCTCTTCAAATCCTGCTCCAGCCGGAACGGCTTTTAACTCGTTCCATCAGGCCGCGCCAGCGGCCTTTTTTTCTTTGTGCCATGTTAGAAAAATGCATTCGTCAAAGCGAGCTTTACGAAACTAGGCTGATAGTCTCACGGGTGACCTTTCAGGATAGCCACCGCTTCCTCCCCCGGCATCTGAAACTGCACCCGGTGGCGCGCGGCCACATCGAGTGCAAACACTCTCGTATACACCTCAGTAGATGAAACCGATTTGTGGCCCATCAGGCTCTGCAGCACCTTCAGTGGAATACCGGCATACAACATGTGCATGGCATAGCTGTGCCGGAACGTGTGCGGCGTCACCGGTACCGAAAAGGCCACCCCGTCGGCGGCGGCTGCGTTCACCGCTTCATTTATCCATGTTCTTACGGTGCGATCGGTAATTTCCCAGATGCGCGCCTTCTCCGTTTTGCCAGTGCGTTTGTTGCGTCGCTCCAGCGGGATCTTCAGCGTGGCCACCATCATCTCCAGCTGACCGACATAGTTCGCATCAGAAAGCGGTACCAGCCGGTGAGTCTGACTGCCAGCGGGAGTGCGGCCAGCCGTTCTGGCCGCTTTCTCCGCGCGTTGCTTGAGGGTGGCCAGCTGCACGAACGGGTAGGGCGGCGCCAGGGAAAAATCACTCCGTGTCAGCGCCAGGGCTTCGTTAATGCGCGCGCCCGTGGTCCAGAGCGTCGCCAACAGCATTTTCCGATGCAGATCGGGCACGTAGTGGAGCAGGGCGCTCACTTCCGGCGCCAGCAAGTATTTTGGCAGCTCATCCTGCACAAGGGCCATCTGACGCAACGCTAGCGCCGCAGGGTAGTCAATCGCAACCGGCAGTTGCGTAGCCGAAACCGGCTGATAAGTGGTAGTAAACGAAGGACGTGACAGATTGCTCACTGAGACTCCCCTGTCGCTTTTGCAGCTTCATCACGATGCTGTTTCGCTTTATCTGCACGTTTTTCCCTCCATGCACGCCAGAGAACTGACTGCGTGGACCAGCCTTGGCCATCAAACTGGCTGACTGGCAGCTTTGTCAGCTTTCTCAACCGCCGGGCCTGGATCATTGCTTTTACCCCGAGCCTGGTGTAGTGATACTGTCGTTCCTTGAAAACGTCATAAAGCGCAATTTGGATTATCCCTTGAACCCCTTTCGGCTCAGTAAGGCGAGTAATAAATAACTCGGCTTCGCCCTGCTGTAGCGCAAGCTCACGTATGCGGTATACCAGCCTTTCCGGCAAGGTTCGCCAGTCTCCTGAAGTTTTAGATAGATCGAGATAGGGTGTTTTTACGCTGAATTGTCTCTGCTTGTTGTCATCTTTGTAGCCAGAATCATGAGTCACACGAGAACAATCTCCCGCAAACTGCTCCAGCAAAAAGACCAGCTCCGTGGCGATAAAAAGGCGCTCACTGGCCTGTTTCGCTGCTGCAGCCCTTTCCTCGCGCTTTTGGGTAAAATGATGTGCCAGGCAAACGCCCGCCAGTGCCGCGCCGGCGGACGAAACCGCCGTGATGATCTGCGGCCACAGGTCGGCGCTGTCTTTGACGATCTTCACGCCCTCAGTGGCAATAAACCAGTCAGCCATGTTTGTTCCTTTATTGAGAAATCCCGCCTACTGTTAGGGTTGTTCAGCAGCAGCTTTGGCGATCTCATCCACCGCTTCTCTGACCGAAAAGGACAATCTGTCTTTAGGTGAAAACTGCACCCAGTAGCACAGATGCGTGCCATAGTTCTGGTTGGTATGACGTGTTTCATAATCCACGCTGAACGCGTAAATCTCCCGGTTGCCTAGGGGATAGTCTGTGATTTCACAATAGCGGGTATAGAGCTCCCTGAGCTCCTCAAATAATTGCCCTTCACGGATCGGGCCTGACTTTTTCACGGCTTCACGCTGATCCATAAAATAACGTTTTGCAGCGTCTTTAGAAGCAAATTGTCTTTCGCCAATTCTGACCGGTATTGAACGTCCCATCCTGATCTCCTTTCTGGTCTGCTGACAAATAGTCACTAAGAGTAATTATGACGCGCAGCGCAATCCGCTGCGCACAACCCTGCGTCTGTCACCCGGATGATTTTCCCCTGCTGTCATCATTTCCAGGATGATAATAAGCAGCCATATAGAAACGCCGTTAAATTACCGGAGGACCGTGTCGGGGTGATCCGATTTTTGCTTTATTTCGCAGTTTCCGGAAGTGTAGCACGGTCAGGGAATAAGCAAAGCGCTCATTTCCGGTGGTGAGCGGGCGGTCACGGGGCAGGGGGTAAACACTATATATAGACGAAACCGCAGCTGATGGCGTGGTACATATTGTGTTTCTGCGCCGCTGCGCGCCGGTGCCGTTCGTTGAGATCCGGAACAACCAATTTCCGGATCCGGATACAGAAAGCAAACCCCAGCCCTCCCGCTCATGGCGTTTTAGCTCGCAGATACGGTTTTATGTCGCAACATGACAATAAGAAAGCATGGTTTCATATTGCTAACAATGTGCGTTGTGATATATTGAACATCATATAGCACGTAAAGTGAGATAATGCCTGATTGTCATTTCATTGCATGCCACACAACAAAGAGGTCACTATGGCACAGATAAGCTTTCGTCTCAGCGATGAGTCAAAAATGCGCGCTGACAAGGTTCTTGAGCAGCAGGGTTACAGTGCCGGCAGTTACCTGCAGGGCATTATGGAGTACATCGCGCAGAATGGCACCCTTCCTGTGGTGATCGAATTTCGCCCGGTCGCGTTAAACCCGGAAGAGGTGTTTCAGGAAGCCATTTTCCAGTTCCGTGAGGCTTATGTTAACTGGCGGGCCTTTTGCCGGAATGAGTTACAGGTGGACCAGATGACGCCGCTGGATAAGCTGCGGACGCATATTGATGCAATCAATGCGGCCTATGAATTTTACCAGCGAAATGAGTCCGTGATCCGCCAGGCCCCCTCGCAACTGGAAAAAATCAATGGCGGGGATCCCTTCCAGTCGGTGATGTTCTCCCGCTGCATCGAGTATTTCCCGTCCCTGGTCGGGTGCCTGCGCAAGGCGGTGAGCTGTGTCCATATGAACACTCGCCCGGTTCAGCAGAGGGACCTGGACGAAATGGAGCCCGTATTAGCCCAGGCGGCAAAGGCCATTGATGAGCTGCAGGCGATGGCGAACACCTCGGTCTCTGCGGAGACGCTGATCCGTTTTATGCTGCGTGATATTCAGGAAGCGCTGGGCTGTGCGACGGAGTCCACACGTGAACATATCTCCTATATGATCGCCCGCGCCTGGCAGCAACGAATGACTCTGGCGATCGGGGAAGCCGAGAAAAAATATAAGCGGCTTGGCACATCGGAACAGGACGTGGCGCTGGCCAGGCTGAGACATGACACCCGTCTGCTGGCCACGAAGGTGACAGAGTATGTGGAAACGACATCGGAGCCGATGACCGGATTTGATGTGGATTTCCTTGACCAGGTGGTGGCATATTTTCATGAGGTGGTCAGCCTGTCGGGCTGTGTATCGGCCTCCATCCGGACGGATGCCGGCCAGCCGGGAAATTCAGGTAACGACAGCGCCTGACTCCGGGAAGAATAGCATCCGGTGGGCTGAAACGAGAAAAGCCACCCTGAAGGTGGCTTTTCCGGTACTAACTTTAACGCACGGGTCCGAAGAAATCCGCGCCTTGATGGGATAAATTTACCAGTATCTGGCGTACCCGTCAACCTGACCCTGAGATCTGAGCCCGGGAGGGCACTATGCAGCTGGAAGATTATATCTCGGCCGAGCGGCTGAAGATTTATACCGACGTGCTGAAGCTGAAACCCGGTGAGGAGCTGGGCGGGTATAACTGGAACAAAGCCGTTGCTGCGGCCATGCAACCGCTGATGCACTGCCTCGAGGTAACGCTGCGTAATGCCATCGATTACAGTATTCGCCATGATCCGTTACCCGGGGCCGTCGGGCACTGGCGTACCGATGCTAACTGGATCTTTGATTTACCCCGTTACATTGGCGACAAGACCTGGATACGCCAGAACAAGCGTTACAAAACCGATGCGCGTGGACAGAAACTGTTCCGTCACGGCAAACCGGTTTATGACCGGACGGCCTGGGAGGAAGACTGTATCCGTAAAGTATCAAAACGTATCCGTGATGCGGGTAAAGCCCCGACCGCAGAGCGGGTGATCTCCGGACTGGATTTTGGTTTCTGGACCAATTTCCTGACGAAAAATTACGATGAACCCCGGAATCGTTCACTGTTGTGGCCCCATCTGCTCCCGACTGTTTTTCCCGGGGCGCCAGCCGGAACGCCCCGCCACATACTGGAAAAAAAATTTACCCGCATCCGCGATCTGCGTAACCGGCTAGCGCACCATGAAGCCATATGGAAATTTCAGGAGGAAGATCCGATCACCGGTGTACCTGATTACAACCGCCCGGTGTACGGCCTGCAGGCGTCACTGCAACTGCTGCGCCGGGCGTGGGAAGATATGCTGGAAGCGCTGTCCTGGCTCAGTCCGGCACGGCACGGGGCATTTCTGGCCGAAGGTCACCATATCCGTTTCAATGCTCTGGCCACGCTGGATGGATTGCTGAGTTTTACCGGGCGCCAGCAGCTGACGAATGGCCTCAATATCCGGCGCAGCAGAGAGGTGAGGAAACTGTTGCGTGGACTCGGGCAGCAAAAAATCATCCGGCTGACCAACCACTCCCGGATTGTGGCCATTATCGGCCCGGATTTTATCCGGATATGATTGCTGTTGCCGTGAACTGCATAATCTGGCAGATGAAACCGGGTAAGGCCTTCGTTCATGTCAGGGGCCTACTGTCGGCTGCCTTCAGTGACTTAAATGGCCATGCTCCCCGTTCTCCTCTTTTGCTGAACTCACTCCGGCGTACTTTTACTGCATCAGCGGAGATGACCTCAGTATGATCCAGCGTTACAGTGGCCAGTGTTGCCAGGCTGCTGTCCGTCAACGTAAATCCTTTTGGCAGCCCCCATGGACCCTGTCTGACGTTCTCAATGTTACTGAATAATTCGCGAAGATAATCGGGGAGCACTTTGCCTCGTCCGTTAATGATGGTCTGATCACTTTCTGACAGGCATTCAATTTCCGGGTGCTCTCTGGCTATAACCTGCAGGATACCGGGGAGCCTCGGCCAGTATTTCCCGTCATAACGACAGGTCAGGCCATCGAGCGTTTCATGAAGATAAGAACGGCAAAGCCCATCATTATCTTCAGCCATCTCCATCAGTTCCACGATGTGTGTGGTTCTCTCAAGTGTGAACGCGTTCCGGTTCAGGATCGCATCACGGGCCAATATCATCTCTGCCAGATCACCGGCAGTCTTACTGATAGTCCGGTTCAGTTCTTCAAGCTGGTGATAATCATCTTTCAGTCGGGAAACGATCTCAGGCCTGCTGAAACGGCCCGCCAGTACGATTTGCTCCAGAAGACAATAGCATTGCTGCCAGGTCAGCGCCTGCCGGGCAATGTTCTGCCAGACCAACTGCATTTCACTCTCACGACTCAGTAGCCGCTCTATCAGTGGCCATACCGACATCCAGCAAGGACCGGCCAGCAAATCAGCCTGGTATTGTCTGAGTGTATCAGTGACATCAGCTGCAGTGGTGGTTTGGATATAACGCATCTTTTTCTCCGGAATCTCAGTTGCCTCATTATCCATGCCAGAGCCAAGTCTGTCGGTAACGTAGCGAGATAAATTCCAGCTGGCGTACGTTACCCGGTGTTTTTCTCAAACCATCAAGGTACCTGACACTTCCGGTATTGCCAGAATTCGGATCTCCGCGTCAGGAAGCACACAAGGGAATGATTTTATGACAACAACTATAAAATCAAATGAAATATGATATTTGTCGTTATTCAATAAATCATATCTGATATGATGTTGACTAAATTAGCACTAAATCATTCATAATATGATTTTATACCTACCGGACATTTTCAGATGGAGCGTGCAAAATGGATCAGGAATTGAATTTTTCACTCAGCTATGAGCAGCTGACCCGGATAGCGGAAGAACATATCCGTGAATGCGAGCTGGACAGCCAGGGCGCTAAATACATCAGCGAGTCAGCCAAGGCCGGAGCCATTCTGGGATTCTGGTATGAACTGGCCATCAATGGTGCGCCACTGAACAATTATGAACACGCCAAAGCGCTCATTGACGCCGATCAGCAGCGCCTCAGAAAACTCATCTGGCCGGAGACGGATAAGTGATGACTCAGGCGCGCCGACCATCACCGCTGCAGCGGCGGGTACTGATTGTGCTGGCCGCTCTCGATGCGAAACGTCCGGGACCGGTGGCGACGCGGGATATTGAGCGGGTGCTGGCGCAGGGCGGGGACGCCCCGGTGTACGGCAATAACCTGCGCGCCTCCTGCCGCCGGATGGAAGCTGCGGGCTGGCTGCGCACCCTGCGTGCCCCGAACATGCAGCTGGCCGTCGAGCTGACGGACGCCGGCCGTGCGCTGGCCGCCCCGCTTCTGGCTGACGAACAGGCGCGCGTCCTGGCGGAACAGCGCGCGACGGCGGTTCGGGTTCTGCCCCTGGTCCCATGCAGTCAGGCAGAGGAGGCTGACGACCGGCCGGTGGCGCTGGACGATCGCTGGCACCTGGCGTGCCGGGGTGACTACGTGATCCGTCTTGACGGTACCACCTGCCTGCAGCTGTGGAGCTCGGCCGGGCAGGTGTCGCGCCTGGCGGGCGATCCCCTGCAGGTCGCCACCTGGCTGCAGGCCTGCCATGAGGCGGGGATTGCAGTCCGGGTGCAGATCAATGAGAGCGCCACGCCCGAGGAGGGTACGGTAAACAGTACCGCGTCGGCGGACCGGACCGACGCCTGGTACCGCCAACTGGACGCCGCGCTGCAGGCGGAGGGGATCACCGGTCTGAATGAGGCGATCAGGCAGGCAGTTATCATGCCTGGTGAGACGCTCCGCGCCCTGCCGGCACCGGCGCGCCTGCTGCACGTTCTGCGCGAAGTTCCGGAGGCGTTCCCGCTCACGGCTGCCGACTATGAGGAAGACACAGAAGCCACGCTGGCTGGCCTGCTGGCCCGCGCAGGGTTCACCGACGACCAAGTGCAGGAGCTGCAGTGGCACCGCATCCGCTGGCCGCTGAGGAGCGAAGAAGAGGTCGACAGATTCCTTGAAAAAAAGATACCGATGAGGAAACAGAATGACGCCTGAAATAAAACGCCTTCTGCGTAAATTGCCCTTAATAAAGCATCTGCCGGCGCTCAGGGTAATTTACTCCCCGAAAGAGCTTGAACGGTTGGAAGAAGAAGCCCGGAACCTTGGCAATGAATATAACCGGCTGGCAGCAGCAGGCCCGGCGGTACTGGAGGAATTCAGGAAGGATAACCCCCACGTGGCAAGCGAACTGCATATCCGTGAGCTTATAGCATTCCGGGCATCAAGGCTTAAGCAGGAATTAGACTGGAAAGAGATTTGTCTGGCTCGTGCCCGGAAGTATTCTGAATGAGCAGGAGCATGAGAAAAATATTTCCCTCAGGCAACGTCCATCTGATCGTGACCTGCACGCGCCGCAAAACCGTTGCTGCCGGGAAAACGGTCTTTCCGGATGAGCGCGACGCTGGGAGGGCTTACGGAGTCTGGCTGGAAAGGCTGGCGCAGGCCCGTAGCGAATCGCCCCCCATGACCGCCGGTGAACTGTATTCGGGCCAGCACTGGAACAGGGCCTTTGCAGCTGCTGCACGTACCGGCGTTGAGCTATGGATCATTTCCGCAGGTCTGGGATTTCTGCATGCAACAGACCCCGTGGTGCCGTATGAGGCCACCTTTGCTGACATGCCTTTCTCTCATCGTGAAATCTGGGAGCACCTGACCGCACGACCGCCAACAGACCGCTGCTACACTTCCCTAGCGTCATTGATGCGGGAAAGACCCGCAGATCGGTTTGTGGTCGCTGCGTCCCCGTTGTACCTGCGTGCAGTTGAAAGTGACTTGCATGCGGGAAGAGAGGCTCTCTGTTCACCTGAACACCTGCAAATTATCACCTCAAAAGGTTATCAGGGAAGCCTGAAGAAAAATGTCAGATACACCAGAGCAAACATGATGAAGGGACTGAATACAAATATGACCGGTCTGAATATCAGTTACGCCCTGCAGAGCATTGAAGGGGTGGATGATGGGTTGCGATACACCTGCTAGATATCAGTCTCAGCATTTTATTCTCGTACGACAAACCTCAAAAAACGGCTTTTCTGAGCGAGAGTTTCTGCAGTCAGCGCCCAGGTAAACCCAGATATTCTGAGACTCAATCTTACCTTTGGCGCGCTCCCTGTGTTCATTGCTGATAAGATCCACCGGCTCACCGTTAAGGTTAGTGACAAGCCGCCCCTGGAGGACGGCTACAAACTCTACACGACTATGCTGATGCCACTAACGTGCAACCATTCGGGCAACCGCAACTCACTTTATGGCCTTCCAGAGCTATCTCAATACCGGCAATATTGGCCAAGGTGCTGCCCTCACTGATCACGCCGGTCGCTTTACAGGCCGGGCAAAAAACCGGGTCGCCTTTACGGGCCAGTGCCTGACTTTGGTTTGCCAAGGAGGAGCCACTGAGCACTTTCCCTCCAGTGGTCGTGGTGTCTCCCACCAGGATCACTTTTTTTCCCTGTATCACCGTTCTCATGACCGTGGAGCCTGGGCATTGCCGTCATCTGCCGCTTCACTCGCCAGATCCCACCAAATGACTTCCCCTTCTTTTCCTGGCGGGGCCATTTCGCCCTGAGCGATAAATCGCATCGTGGAGGGAAATATAGGAGTAGTCCAGTAGCCCGTCACCAGGGCGGGAGTACCAGATTCTAAGGGAGATACGGTTAAGGGCCCCTGGTCGTAACGGGCATACCAGGCTTGGGTAGAGAGCTCATCAAAATGATTGACGCCGTAGAAGTGCAGAGAATGGCCTTTCTCTGGCTGGACACGTATCGGGCGGATCAATTGGTTGACGGCCAGATACTGCGGGGATAATCCTTCTGTCAGCGGAGTTAAATCCGGGTATTGCCCGGCGCGGATGATTAACCCACCGGGATAATGTTCAATACCGATCTCCGGGTCACGAGACAGTATATGACGAACCCAGTCTTCGCCTCCCAAGCGTTTGATATAACGCTTATCTAAAATAGTGAGCCAGTTAATGCCACGAATACTGTTTGTATAGTGTTTTGAAGCGGTATGTACAGCTGAATTCACCTGCAGTGGGGGGTAGCGCTTGGCTAACTCATACTCAATAGAAAAATAATCGTGATAATCTCTCGGTAAGATTAGACAATATCCACAGTCTCCGCTGTCGGGTTCCAGTTGTTGGCATAAATAAGTTAGCCAGTCATTAAAACGCGTCATCCCCTGTGTTTCCTTAAGGTAAAACCAGGGCAAGACTAAACTGAGATAAGAGTTTTCGTCATCATCATCATCACCAGAATCGAGATATCCCATGAGGCAGTTCGGTGCTTCAGACATATTTTTCGCATCGCTTATCTCCCAACCGCCGTAGTCATAAATATCCTTATTCCGAATGCAGTCTTCCACTTTAGCGATGTTTTCAGGCGTATACTTCTTCATCCCTTTAAATTCATGGGAATGAAAGCGTAAATGCGTTGAGAACTCGTCACGAAAGCGACTAAAGCAGGCCAGTATCTTTTCCCGTTTTTCCAGGGTGTGACCCTGTTTAAAAAATAAAGTAATCGACAGCCCCAACCGACTAATGACGACATCGTTGTTGTCAGTAAAGGTAAATTCAGGCACACGCTGTTCCAGTGAAGCCTGATATTCAGTGTGTTGCATAGCTGCTCCTCATAAATTATTGCGCTACGGCCAGGGTACCGCCGCCCACCGTCGCCAGTGCAGCAAACAACGCGGCAGCGGCGGATCCGCCTGCTGCTATGGCCGCCGCGACGATGGCAACCAAAACAACCAGTGCAGCTGCCACAGCGAGCGTAACGATAATTACAGCCGCTGTCACTGCCGTCTGGATAACCAATTGCACCGTACCATTACCAATATCGGACAGCACCTGCACCCATTCAATCTGTTTTAAATACTCCAGGGTTATCTCCGACCCTAACAGCACGGTACGCAATAAGTCCTGGCACTGCGCAACGCTCCAGGTGATGATTTCACCGGTTTGTTTGCTCATCCAGGAGAACACATAGTGGGTTTGCTGGGTGAGGGGGTCGAGCACTTGCTGGCAGAACCAATCCCCTTTCTCGGAGACCCAGGCACCAAACTGGTGAAACATCTGCCGAGTGCTCGTGCTAACATATTCCCACCCCTCTTCAGCAAGACTGGAAACCTCGTTGCCAAATCTTACCCAGTCCTCAACTGAAGGCATGAAATCCCAGGGTGAGGTGCTCAATAACGGCAGATTTTTATGTAATGGTTGTGGAATGCTTCCTGGTGCTCCTTCTGGTGGGAGCACAGGAACAGGACGCGGCTGCTCTCCCTCTTGCAATGGCGAGAAGGCATACCTTTCCGCACTGGGTTGAGTCGTCGTGTTGTAGGCTTTGTCATACTCTTTTTGTTTCTCGGTACGATTATCCTCAACGCGCAGAACACCAAAACGGGATTCTGTAGCTATTAATGTATAATCGTTGTCTTGTCCCTTTGATAAGGTATCACCAGGAAATTTCACTTCGATCAACATCTTCAGGTTATCGTCATGAAATTTGCCATCAAAATAGGTGGCTTCGCGGCCGGGCCAGCGCTTACTGGTTTTTTCAACCAGAATGATGTCCGGACGGCGTATTCGCTTCACCTTATGTTTTATCCAATCTTCCCGTGAAGGCCGGGCAAATGGGTTGCGAGATTGCGGTAAATCCTCGCCGTATTTCTTTTTTGAAGTTTCACTTGTAGCCAGCATCGGGAGAGGCACGGGCTTTGCCATCGCAAAGACGACTTCGGCTTTATAGGGCCAGCGAAATTCGGCTTTATCTTCCTCCGTCTGGATCAACCCGCTCATCACCAACTGGTTTAAAAAACGCACCAAACCGGTTTTTGTGACAATTCGTCGGGGCAGACGCATGGCCACTTCAGCTTTCTGTGCCAGGTAACAAGGGTCTTCATCGCCAGGGAATTTTCCGCGCTCCATTGTGCAGGTAATGGAGGTGACTGCCGGACAGAGATTACCAGGATTACTCATGATTTTACTCCTTGAATTCCATGACACGTTCTACCTGGGCATTATCGCAGGCCTGGTAATAGGTTTCTTTGGCCGGTTTTTTTGTTTCCGGTAGACCAAGTTCCAAGCTGTCTTCTTTTTCAGTACGCACCATCAGGGTTCTGCCCAACGCATCGGTCTTGCCTGAAACCACCTGACCGTTGGCCCCCTTGATGGTGTAAGGCATATTGATCAGTGGTGCGCCGGTGTCTTCATGCAGCAACGTATAACGGGCAGAGTAGTTAAACAGCGGGGTTGTGGGCATGACACCGGCTGCGTGTTCGGCCAGCGTAATACTCACTCCTTCTATGCGGATATGCCCCATGGGGTCAATGACAATGCGACCTCCGGCATTGCCGATCTCAATCTGGCCACTGGCAGAGTGGATCGAGATATGTTTACCGACCTTCAGGGAGTCATTGTCGGTCACCTCAAGAAAGCGACTTTTCTTGATGACTGTGGTCTGCTGGCCATCAATGGTGACGGTTTGATCTTTCGCCACCGTGAGCGTCTGATATCCCCCGATAGCCTCATCATCATCGACCTTGATCACCGAAGTTCGGTTATTATCGACCGTCAGTTTCATATCCCGGTTGATAATGGTCGTCTGATCCCGCAGTACGTCAGTATTCATGTCTTGTTGTGCATGAATATAAATTTCTTCACCGCCCCTGAGATCCTCAAACCGCAGTTCATTGAAGCCGTCGCCTTTATGAGTTTTTGAGCGGAGGGTCATCTGGGTTTTGGTTGCCGGTAAATCACCTGGTGGCAGATTGTTGGCGTGATAGGTGCGCCCAATAATGACCGGCTGATCGGGATCACCATTGAGAAACTCCACAATGACTTCATGGCCAACACGCGGAATGGCTAACATGCCCCAGCCAGCCCCCGCCCAGGGATGCGAAACCCGTATCCAACACGAGCTGGTATCATCGGTTCTGCCAGAGAGATCCCAGGGAAAGCGCACCTTTACACGACCGTACTCATCACAATAGATTTCCTCGGCCCCAGCTCCTGTGACGATCGCCACCTGTGCACCATCGATGCGCGGTTTTGGCAGTGAAAGGGGACGCCAGGTCTGATTGTAGGGAATAAAGGTAAACTGGCATGCCAAGGTAGTGCCTTGTTCCCCAGTGTCCTCTTCCAACGCCTGCGGTTGTCTGCCGGTATGTGTAGCGCCGGTGATTTGCCAACGAGCGTTAAGGGTTTCCAGCGGATGATTTTCCAATGTAAACCACACGCCGGGTTGAAGCGCCGGGCTATTAGCCGTGCCTTCTCCCTGATGCGCATCGTTACGTAACGCCTGGACGCGCCAGCGGGCAAATTGTTCCCCTTTGGGGCCGGTGCTTTTGAAGCGACCAGGATAATCATAATGGCGATAATCGAAAGCCTGGTGTTCAAGGTCATTGGCAGACTCACGGGATTCAGCCTGCCACCCTGGATTTTTGAAGGTGTAATCTTTCAGCAAGACTTCTGACGGTCGCAGACTTTCTTTGCGACGAAAGGTACTGATACACAACGTGTCGGCATCTGCCCTTTTGGCCGGATGATAAGGGAGTGTTGGCCCGGTATTCAGTGCGGCGCAGTCATCAGCAAAGACTAAGGTGTGTTGCTGATCTTTATGTTCAAAGAAATAGAAAATCCCTTCCTCTGCGGCCAGGCGAGATATGAACTCTGCATCACTTTCCTGGTACTGAACGCAAAATTCACGCTTTGCGTGGTGTTCACGCAACGCAAAGGCATAGTGACTGATATGGTGCTCTTTCAGTATGGTTTCCAAAATCTCCTGAACATTCCTTTGCTGAAAGATACGTGAATTCCTGACTAAACCAGCGCGCCAGAGTGCGGGGCGTACACTCAGCCGGTAACGAGTCTGATGAAGACCGGTATCGCCTTGCTCAACAGCCGTGACAATGCCATTAACGATACGCTGTACTTCGGTATCGCGCCAAATAGTCAGCGTTGAGACCTCATCGAGTAAATCAACAAACGCTATACTGGGGCTGGCACTGGCGACTTCAAGTTCAAGCGTGAAGAATGCGGAAAATTGTTCGTGCAGCGTAAAGTCATATACTACAAAGGTTTCGTGTGGCAGATTTCCCACACGTAACGTAAATCGTAAGCCGCTAGCATCCATGTCGACACTTCCTATAGATTTAGTGAATATTTACCCACTTAATAGAAATGTAAGAAATGTATTTAATGGAAAATATTAATGTATAAATAGAACAGCAACAACATGGCGTTGTTCATTTAGTGAGTTAGGGATGAGTTTGGATATCGAGAACAGGGAGAAATCTCGTGTTATATGGTATTTCAGTAGGATATGTCTAGATAGATAACCTAATTCGTAACAGCTACGGTATTGATTCGTCAGCAGGTAATTTTCCATTCGCTAGTTGGTGCGAGGCCTATCTAATGCGCATAGCGCATATAAGGCGGCTCTCTGAACGAACATATATCACTGTTGGGAAGCCGCCGGAGCCCGGCGTAAGCCGGTAAAGGATCATAATAGATCCTAATAACCCTCCGCTCTGCATAGCCATGCGGGTTTACAGCGATGATAATTCTGATTTAAGCCCTTTCAACCCCGTTAGCGCGGCGTAGCCGCGATGTATCGGGGACTTGGCGCTGGCAGCTTGCTGACAGCGTTTAGGGGGCTGTTTTCCAATATTGAAGCGATTTTCCGAACCGGCGCGAGCTTTGCTCGCTGCAAGGGCGGTCGCTTATGTTTTTAATTCACAAGGATCGTATGACGGAGTAAGTTTTTTTTAATTAGTTTACTAATTAAAAGAAAAACAACTATGAGTTCTGAATATATTGCAGGTAAGACTAGTGTCGTTTCCTGGTAAGACCCACTTCTCAATTGCGGATAATTGTGAATAAGAAAAGAAAGTTTACAGATTGGCTTCTGGAAGAGGATTTCCTCTGCCAACTAACATGTCGTCATGGGGGTTTAATAGACAATTTTGTACATTAAGCAAACACGAAAACCGCCAACGGCGGTAAGGGGATATTTATACGTTGCTCACAACATCAGTGAGCGTTGTCCGGAGGGGCATGTTCTAGCCCGAGGTTAAGTTGATACAATCGCATGTGAGCCAGTCGCTCAAACTCATCTGGCGTCATTTGATAAAGCTGGTCAGCGGGAAGCGTTTTAGTTAAATGATCAGCCATCGCATAGAGCCGATCGTCAAACTCCAGTGTACCCAATTTTTTCGCTCGCTTCTGTTTCAGAGCATTTTCTCGTCGGCGAATAAGAGTCGCATGTCTCATTCGTGCATACCAACGTTTACGTGCAGCGCTAACGCTAATGTCTTCACCAGGAGCAAGAAGTCCGTCAGCTTCAGCTGCCAGTCGTTCTTGCTGCTGCGCGTATAGCTTATCGACATTTACGCCGACAAGTTTCCAGAACTGCTCTGACAAAACCACATGCTTCGGATACCAGTATCGGTTGAAACTGTCCCACTGGACACCCTCTGGCAATTCCAGTAAGCCAAAACGTATAAGTTCCTGTATCAGGGTGCATACCCGACGGACAGTCACTGCAGTTTCAGGAATGACATTCCCATCTTCATCTTTTGGACTGAGTTCACCGGCCAGTCGACTGACATTCATCGTAACGATGTTCGTTGCTCTATCCGCGACGCAGATAAGAAGAGCGGGGATCGCATCAAGCAAATTTCGCCGTTCCGGACGAAAATCGCGAGAGCGTCCGGCGACCCGCCGCATCTGAACAAAGTAGGGGTGGCGTGAAAGACGCATGCGCAACGATACGCGACCACTTTTCTTGTCACGTTTAACCAGCCGGCGATAGCCATGGCCAAACTCGCCGGACAACGGTTTGTATTGTTCTGGGCGTATATATTGAGGATGAGGGCATTTACACGCAGTAGAATGCTCACCTCTTCGGCGTTTGGTCGGTTTTGGTAGGGACTGAGTCTGGGGTTCGTCAATCCATTGCCAATAGGTGTCATCTGACGCGGCACGCTCAAGCGCATCGACATTGATGTTTTCCCAGCTAGGATCGTTCGATAGGTTGTCTGGACTTTTGCTAGTCACACCCGCCGACACTTATGGCGGTCTTCGGGTATTGTTTTCTGAATTGCATGAGTTATAATCTCTCACAGGCCAGCGCCTGCTTTATGACCCCCTGATATCTGTATCTTCCGCCAAGTTGAACCAGATTTCGGGGGGTTTTTGCATTCAAGGCCCGCTGTTTTGGTACCTTTTCCCTTGAGCATTTAAGGATATGCCCATCCCATTTGCTATGCTGCTGAAAGCCACATAGCTATTTATTCATCTCTTCTCGTCAGCCGTTTACAGACCGATCGCTACAGCAAAACCCTATGAATACTACCCATTTTTTATTTGCTTGCAACAAATGGATCCCTACAAAACGATCATCATCACAGTAACAATATGAAATATATATATAAATCATCGATCTTTACGATGAATTTGAAAGATCGAGCAAAATTCAGCGCTACCTCATCCTTCCACTGGTGCAGTCACACCGTGTTTCTTCAACAGATCCTCAATGGCCTCATCCAACAATCGGCTCTTAGGGATACGAGTGGTACGCGATAACTCATCGAAAAGTGGGACGAGTTTATTTTCCAGAGAGGATGTAAACCTCTTTCGGTTCTTTAAAAATGGCTCAGCCATAGGATACCTATCCGTAACTAAATGAACTGGTAGTGTAAATAGCAACGAAATAGAATAAAGTGGTTGAAGATAGACACTATATAGTGTCATATAGTATACGGCCTCACCAGGGAACTAAGCCGCCGTAAAGAGCGGCCTTTACCTTAACGGCTAACTGGCTTAACTGGTGAGGAGTGCTCAGCCAGTTCACTACCGGAACATATGTACGAATCATCTAAAATAGCTTGTAGGTATGTACCGTCAGTGATCATTAGCCGACTAGTATAGATATACTTTAATTTGACATTTTTTGGATTATTATTTTAAAACACAACCCCAGCGCCTTACATTATTCCACAAAATAAGGGGTATATCATGCTGAATTTAGAAACTCTCTGGAAACAACGTCTCATGTTCCCGGAACTGACCGAATCTCAGTTTCAGGTGTTGATGTATTATGCTTTCGGTTCTAACAGTGAGGGCATCGCTGACATTTTAAAATGTTCTAAAAATGCAGTTAAACTATCCTTAAGAAGGATAAAAGAAAACTTAAATGTAGATAAGCTAGAAACAGTCAGAATTATCTATCACTCACGAACCTACACTGCAATGATGGCACCAGATGATTTTCCTCAAAAATACTATGAGACCATGGCCAATAGGCCATAATTTAATCAAACAGCATTGACTACAGCACTCCTCATTATTTTATGAGGAGTACTTATGTAAATTTTTTAGTTTTAAATTAAATTTTATTTAAATTTAAATTAATTTAAAAAAATAGCAAAAAATTCTTCAGCTCATATTTTAACCACTAAATACATAGTAGATTAAAATATAGACGCTCAGGCTAAAAATAATACTATTTCTAACTGGAGCGCTAGCTACTACAAGCAATTTTAACATTTTGACCCCTGCAGGGGTCTGTATTTACTATATATTTTATGCGAATATTTTTCTCACCCTTGACTTGACTGTCATTTATATCTCTTAGTACCGCCAAGATGAGAGATATTAAATCAAATTTTTACTTTACCGATTTTTTAATATATGAAGTGAGTCGTTCTGCCATGCCTAGAGCCTCTTCTAATGAAGCTTTGTATTTTTTGCTATCTCGGTTCATGTATTCAGGTGAATGTGCAAATAACGGCATCGAACCTGCAGATTGATGATGCTGCAGCAATAACTCAGCAACATCGTCGTCTACTACATAAAAGTAGTACTCAGGATAATTAAGAGCTTTAGCTACACGAACAACGAAGTCAAAAGAGGGAGTAAATCGTCCTACTTCATAGTTAGATATCCTAGACGTGAGGTTAACGCCTTCGATAGCCACTAATTCGGCCAGTTGTTTCTGGGTAAGCCCAGCAGCTTCTCGGGCTTCCTTCAAGCGTTTGGGTACCATATAGATTCACCATAAGCAAAAGGTGATCCATATTACGCAGTAGCATCACCTGAAATGTTTGGATTTCAAAACACTTGATATTATGTATTTTCGTGTTAATATCCACTGTGCATGTGTCCTACCGCCAAGAGGACCAACTTGAACAAGAATAGACTGAGCGATGCCGCTGTCTGAATTGCAGGGGGCTGAGTGAGACAGCCACTGTTTCAGCGTTATCGCCCAGTGTATTCGACCCCTGTCGGATACAGAATGACCCTCAGGGGGATCAGTTCGGGCGAGAGCATGATGGATATTGATGAACTTAACGGACAATGCTGGTATCTGGCACAGTACATTACCGGCGGTAAAAACCGCGAAAGACTTTTTGACTGGCTCAGTGATCAACACATAACACCCTGGACACCACTGACAATAAGAACCATCCGTCGCGCCGACAAAATTAACTGCTCACGTAAACACATTTTACCGCTGTTCCCTGGCTATTTTTTTCTTAAGGCAAATCTGGCAACCCAGACCGTTGATAAAATCCGCCGGCACTCAGCTTTCTGTAGCTTTGTTATGAATGGCTCACAAATTGCACCACTTCGCGCCTCAGTAGTTGAAGGGTTGATGAAACTTCATCCTGACCCCACCCTTAATCCCGAGGCCCGGGATGAGTTAGAAGCAGCATCCCATACATGGCTAACAACAACCCAGTACCAGTATCTCCTACGTATGGAACAGGATTCCCGCCCAGTGTCGAGAGTAGCACTGTTAATGAAGCTGGTATTCGAGCCCAGTTTGCTGGGGTTTTGATGACAACCCGCAGCATATTCCAGTTAACCCGGCCTTATTTGAGCCGGGTTCTTTTTTATCAATTATATACTACCGGATTCCAGTAATGGTGTCTGAACCGGTCCAGCCATGGGCATCCCCGCTCCTATAGCCGGTTCTCCTTCTCGCTGAGGTTGATACAGACACCATTACAAGCATTCGGTAACTGATAAATAAAAGGAGATCACCCTTTGTACTCCGCAGATAATTCCGTTCACCATCTTCTATGGTGTATTCTCGTCGCCCTACGCACTGCCGAACAGGAGACACCCTTCACTTCGGAAACCGTACGTCGACGTTTTATCTCAAACTGGCTTGATGAAGCACGGAGTAAACCGAGCTTTCAAGGGATGAACGCCGAGTTCACCTCGTTACGCCAGCTACTGAATACCACAGACAAATCCGTACCAGTCGATAGAACCCTAAGCCTACTGATGAACCATGCTTCCGCCGCGGAACACTGCGATCTGTTCCGTTTTCGTTCTGCCCTGAATGTCCTGATGCAAAAAGGCTGGCGTCTTGTTGTCTGTCGATTTCCGGAAAACATCACAATGGAATTGATGCAACGTCGGCGGGATCGGCGTCAACATGCATTGCAGTTGACGCGCACGGAAACAGCATTTCAACATACGGGAGATATGGTGCAACCTGTAACTTTCCAATTGTTGTTAAATAGCACTGGAGATGCAAGCGAAGACGTGGAAAAGATATTTCACGCGGGAGGATTTCAAGTTGTAGTGGCCGATATTGAACTGGCGCTGGATAACCGTCGTCACGTTCGCACATTACATATTGGTACCACTTCACTGGCTCCTAATGAATGGAGCCCCAGAAGAAACGATATCTGGCGGCCACCACACAGTTCAACAGGAAAGGTAAGTTATCACTGACAAAACAACATGCCATCTGCTTGAACTAAACATCAACTTGAGGAATCTCCTATGTGCCTCACGATCACTGGAAAAGATCTACGAGAGTTACAGATCCGGCGGGCGGCCCGGATAACCGAATTCAAACGAGCCTGCAGGATCCGAGCTAAAGCCCCAGAGACAATGCCACTTAGTAAACTGTCTTCTCTACGAAATTTAATCGATGAAGCTGAGGAGCAAATAGCTGAATTTCAACAAGAATATCTCATTTAGAATCCCATCGCACGACACGGTCGAGCCATTACCCGATGATACCTATGAAAATAATTCACACTTCCATGCTGCTTCCCGTATTACTGGGTGGCTGTAGCTTGCCAGGTCATCGGCCGGTTGTCAGTGATGCCCAACAATTCGTGGATACGCAAATAAGTACTAACTTAAAGCGTATTGAGCTTGCGCAAAAAAGCCTGCAGCAAGCCAGCGCAACTGTTCAACCAGTCCGTTTACCTACAGCAATAACTCCGGTGAAAAATATTTCGCCAGGCAGTTTACGTGGGTTGACCAACATCAAATCGCTGGGCTCTCCAGAACCGTTTAAATTGGTCACCGTAAATTCAAAAGATCTTCAGATGGAGCAAATGCTTTATAAGATTGTCCCGTCAGGCTGGAATGTTGTTATCTCAGAAAATCTCAAGAATGAATTTAAGCAGCGAATAAGCCTGGTGGCTAACGATCAGTGGCCATACATACTTGACAGCCTGTTGCGACAATATGGTTGGGTAGCGATGATTGACTGGCCTAAAAAACAGGTATCAGTCGCATACAAAACACCGGAGTTCTCCACTGCAAGTAAACCATCTATTGTCAAAACGAAGAATGCAATAAACACATCACCAGTTACCACTTCCCCTCGTAATCCATTCAGTAATTCACAGAATCAGGAGAAACAGATCACATCGGTGCCTAGCACACCAACCACAAAAGCACCACCTGAATCAAAAGTGCTCCCTGTTCCACAGATCTGGCGTATTGAGACAGGCAGTACACTAAAAGATGTTCTGTTCAGTTGGGCATCTGCTGAGAAGTGTTCTACACCCGGCGTGGGTAATTGGACTGTCGCTTGGCTGACATCAGTAAATTACCGTATCGATGCCCCCCTCAAGTTTGAAGGGAGTTTCCGCGATGCGTTGAATAGCCTGTTTACCTTGTACGGTACGGCGAAAGTGCCATTGTATGCCGGCATTCGCAATGCTCAGTGTGTCATTTCTGTTGACGACAAGGAAATCCACTGAGGGCCATTCAGTAGGTTTCATCTCCCTCTGTTCAAGAGGTTGCTTTCGCAGCCTTAATTTCTGGAGGTACGAATGAGTGATCGCGGCAAAGTGAACATCGGCGTGATAGTTCTGTGCGCTGTGTTCTGGATTCTGATTTGGGGAGTTGTGCGATGATTTACTGGTTGTTCTCGGTATTTCTAGGGCTCCTTGTCTGGGTCAACATACCAGCGCATGATCAAACAGGAGCGCAGATGCAAGATAGCACTCTGAGCCAACGCGCTATTCAAACCGTTCGTTATATCAATGATATCAATGACTGGCGCTATAAAAACCCTGCTCAAAAAGACGGCGTTATCCCCGACAGTGCCTTCGGCTGGTCATCCCTACCTGAATTACACAATGTGCTGCAGGCTGACCGTGTTTATGTCTACCAACCGGATCAGCCGGGGCTGATGTCCGCATTGTTAGCACAGAGCCAGCATTCAGCGCTGGTTGGAAAGGTCGTAGGAAGACGTCTGATCGACAGCTTGGGCAATGACATGCAAGTTAACGTACCTGCCAGCATTGCTGACGGCAGCCTGGTGTACCTCAACTAATCTCTCCTCACCGTAAGGTTAAAAATGAAAAAACACCTCCCCTTAACCGGGCTGGCGGCAACATTGTGTTTGCTGCTTTCCGGCTGTGCGCCGCTTGAGCGCATCGACAAGATCGACAGCACGGTCTCGCAAGACGAAAAACAGGCAGACAAGCATCTGAATGCCCTTAAAAAGGGTTCTGTGGTACGTGATCTGACCTCTCAATGGATCAACCCTTACCCGTTAAATACCCAGTCAGGCGGCAATAACTTACTGCCACCTTGTGCTGTGGCTATCAATCGGCCTGGGAGTATCACGCTGGCGGAAGTTAGCGCCTTTATCAGTAAACGTTGCCGGTTGCCGGTGGTGGTGACACCCGATGCGCAGGCCATATTGGCACCGACAGGTGGCAAAACTGAGCAACTCAGTGGCCCCGTTCCGGCGCCAGATCCGAATGGGATGGTGCCTTTGGCTGCGTTAGGTGGCTCACCCGCCCGAGCTGCACCGGCTGTTACCGGTGGTACTTCACTCAGGGGCGTGTTCTGGCAGGGGGAGTTGGGCGGTTTGCTCGACAATGTCACCACTCGCCTGGGATTGTCATGGCGTTATGAGCAAGGCCGGATCGCCATTTTCTATCTCGACACCCGGACGTTCCCGGTCATGTTTATGGACAGTAAGGCGAGCTTTGGCTCAAAAACCGTGAGTGGCACCACCTCATCGATGGGGGCGACGGGCGACAGCAGCGGCGGTGGGCTCAGTGGCGACTCCAATACCTCACAGGCGACTGAGATGGAAATCAAGTCGAGCCTGTACGAGGACGTCACCAATACCATCAAGTCGATGTTGACGCCGGACACCGGGCGCATGAATTTGTCCGCCGGTGTACTGACTGTTACAGATACACCGCGCGTGCTTGAGCAAATAGGTCGTTATTTGGATGACCGTAATAACGAGCTCAACCGGCAGGTAGTGCTCAACGTCCAGGTCTATAGCGTTGAGAAACGTACTCAGGATCAGTACGGCATTGACTGGAACGCCGTATTCAACAGTGGCAGCGTCGGGTTATCTCTGACCAATGCGTTCACCGGGGCTTCGTCCGATGCCCTGAATGGCGGTATTTCTATTCTTGATGGCAAAGGGGCTGGTACCAAGGCTTTTATCAAAGCCTTGTCCGAGCAGGCGAACGTCAGCGTGATGACAGAAGCCTCAAGCATGACCACTAACTTGTCAGCTGTGCCGATCCAAGTTGCTCTACAACAGGATTATGCCTCGAACGTCACTACAGAGAACACGGCTAACGTCGGCTCATCGAGCAGCATCACCAAATCGACCATCACGACGGGTTTCAATATGACGGTGCTGCCGTTCCTGATGCCCCAGTCGCCAAAAATGCAGCTGCAGTTTGCAATCAATATGTCGGATGACCCGACCATGCGCACGTTCACAAGTGACAGCACCTCGGTCGAACTCATGAAAACGCGACTCAAGACCTTTACCCAGCGCGTCATTATGCAATCCGGCCAGACGTTGGTGCTGAGTGGTTATCAGTCTCTTAATAATACCGCCAACCGCCAGGGTGTCGGCAGTTTCCGCTTCTTCGGACTCGGTGGTGGTGCCAACGGTGAAAACAACAAAACCATGCTGGTCATTCTTATCACTCCGGTCATTTTGGGATAAGCCATGAAACAACAGACTACCTATACGCTACAACGTGGGAATATCCGGTTTGTCGCTGGGTTGCACTGGCAATATCTGCCGTTACGTGGGCGCCGCAACATGCGTTTGCGCGCGAAAGAAGCACATGCGACTCATTGGGCTTCGTTACCTACCGGCGACGACCAGGCACAAGGCACCCTGCTGGGAACTGCCATCATCACAGACAAAGCCACCCGAAAAAGTGGCAGACTTGCATCGATGGCGTTAGCTGTGCTGCCGGCATTGCCGGAGGCGTGTTATGGCGTTTTCCCATTGCCCAATGGACAATACTGGTTTGTAGCTGTCAGTGACGGCATGCTTTCTCCGTTCGGCGATATTGTGGGAGATGAGGTTACTATACGAACAGCGGTGTCCAACTTTCTGGATATCACACCCACACCAGCCACACCAGCCACACCAGCGGCAAATTGGTCGATATATGCCCCGAGCGGCTTCTTTCCCGATAAAGAAGTTGATGACAAGGAGCTCTATGCCCTGATCGATAACAAGATCGGTTTGCGACGAGCCCGTCTATACCAAACCCATAATCCCCAGGCGCTGTGGCTTTGGAGTATTGCGGCAGTGGCCCTGGCGGCAGGGTATGTTGGTTATTCTGTATGGGAGACACATCAAGAAGAGGCGCGCATCGCAGTTGCTCAAGCTGCACTGATGGCCAGGCAACAATTGGAAAAGCAAGCTCCTGCTGACAACTTGAAACCCTGGGCAATACAACCGCGTTTCCCACCAATGTTAAATGCCTGTAGTCACGTTTGGAAAGACGCACAGATCTCTATTGCCGGCTGGGTATTCAATACAGCGACGTGCGATGCTGACGGTAAGATTACGCTGCACTATACATTGCCGCCCGGTGGCACAGTAGGGGATTTTGCCTTGCGGTTACCCGTTCTCTACGGCTCTGACATTCAACCCGTGTTTAATATTCCCGGTAGCGCAGATGATGCCGCCTTTTCGTTACCGGTGTTGCTTTCTCCTCCTGAAAAACCCGAAACACTGCTTCCTGGTAACCAGCAAATTCAGCATCTAACCAGCTATGCCCAACGTATCAATGCCCGTTTGCGCCTTAGCGAAATGGACGCGAGCACCCAGTTAACGCAAGGCAACGTACAAAACCTGCCATGGCGAACCTACAGCTTTACGTTCATTACCGATATTCCGCCTGATCGTTTGTTTGCTCCAACGCGCTTCAACAGCAGTGGGATAAGAGCGTCTAGCATCACAACCACACTCAAAAACAACCGTCTGGAATACACAATCGAGGGACTTCTGTATGCCAACCGTTAAATCCGGGGTAACTCTCTGGACATTGTGCCTAATGCTGATTGCATCCGGTGCATTCGCCGCACCTATTGCTGACGTACCACCGGCCCCGCCGGCTACACATTCGGCTGAAACGCCAGCAGATATTCCTCAGCCAACCACATTCACGCGCGCGGAAGCAGGTCGTGCGTTAAATCTCGGCCAACTGGAAGCCATACAAGCTGAGACGGTGTTGTATGAGGCCCAGTTGGCAAGGGCCAAGGCGCTAAATGAGCTGCAAAAGAACGGTTATGACCGTGCACTGGACCAGCCTTTCAACCCAGCACCGCCTTCTCATGACAACAAATCTGAGATCAAGGGTGCGGAGCAAAATGCCGTTCCACCACAAATTGTTGAGATTACTGGCACGGGTAAAAGCTTCATAGCCGTGCTGACACTTAGCAACGGCAACCAGGTTACTGTGCAGTCTGGGAATCGCATCCCGGGTACAGAGTTCGTTGTTAAACGGATCAATCTCAATGAAGTTGTTGTCGCCGGAAAGAACGAAACTCTGGTGTCTCTCTCCTTTGCGGGGTAACAAATATGTATGAGAAACGTGGCTCAACCTATATCCATTTAGATCTGGCCAATTCTGACGCCCCGACGCTGTATGTATCTGACGCGCACAATAGCAGCCTGGCAGTCACGTCAGAGATTGCTGGCGCGTATAAGGAATATCCAAAGCTACAGGTTAAGCGGATACAGCTCGACAAGTTAAAAGAATTACAGCAAAGCCAGCTCACCGACAACATTCGTCAAAACGATTATTCTGCTCAACAAGCCCAGATCATCGGTCTTTTTCGAGAAGCCAAGATTAGAAGTGCCAGTGATATTCATCTGCTGATCGGAATGAACAATGTGACCGTGGTCCAATTTCGCGTGCATGGTGACCTCGAAACAGTGATGCAACTTGATCGCGCGGAAGGAATGACGCTGGCGTCTACGATTGTGATGTCCATGTGCGACGTTGCGGAGAAGAGTTTTAACCCTAATCGAGCTCAAGATGGGCGTGTACGCAAAGAATTCCTGCAGGGACTTAAGCTCTTCGGTGCCCGTTATGCACACACGCCAGCCGAATTTGGATTGTACGTAGTGATGCGAATTTTGCCTGACGAAGGAGATGCCCCCCCCACCTTAGACGAACTAGGCTTTCTACCTGAACAGAAAACGCTCATTCGCCGCATGCTAGCGCGACCAGAGGGCGTCATCATCCTGTCTGGACCAACCGGCTCAGGGAAAAGTACCTCTCTGCGCACATTCAGCGAAATGTATTTGTCGTTTACCGGCCACCGCAAGCGTTTGATGACGCTTGAAGACCCACCTGAGGGGCTGATTCTGGGGGCAGTACAAACCCCCATCATTGCGGATAAAAACGACCCTGACGCTGTTAGCCTAGCCTGGGTACGCTCAATTTCTGCTGCGTTGCGCCTGGATCCTGATGCCATGGTCGTCGGCGAAATCCGTGATGCCAACTCGGTTAAATCTGCGCTAACGGCTGCCAAGTCCGGTCACTTGGTTGAAACTACGCTGCATGCGAATGATGCCGTCGGCATTCTTGATCGCCTGACCGACACACTGGGTATCCCTATGGGCCAAGTGGCCGATCCTCAAGTCATGATCGGGTTAATCGCTCAACGACTGGTGCAGCTGCTGTGCCCGCACTGCAAAAAAAGCTGGAATGTGGTCAAAGACAGCCTGGGAGATGAGAAAAGAGCGTTACTCGAACGCTTTTGTCAGGTAGAGAAGCTGGCCTTTCGCCATCCTGATGGATGTGAACATTGTTATAAGGGTGTTACCGGCCGACGTGTCATTGCTGAAGTCATTCGTCCCGATGCCAGATTTATGGAGCTGTTTCGCCATGAAGGTAAGCTGGCCGCGCGCAGTTATTGGGTAAACGTGCTGGGCGGTATTACTCGCGGTCAACATCTGTTGCGTTATTTGAATGAGGGACTGGTTGACCCCATTGATGCGGATTACATCAGTCCGCTTGACGAGGACAGCATGACCTTACTGCCACCGGAGGTCACCTACTCATGATTTCCCACTTGCGAGAACGTCTGATTGCTCTGAGGGGCAAGATGCCGTCATCGGAAAAAATGAATGAGAGGTTAGGCCGATGGTTAGCACAAAAGACCTTCTCAACGGCTGACCGCCTGATGCTCTACGAGGATCTGGCTTTCCTGCTCGACAACAATCTCAAAGTCGAGAAAGCCATCAACTCAATGATAGGGAGCTACGGGAACAAGCGCCCCCCGGTGGTTTATTGTCTGGAAGATATGCTCAGTGCGCTACGTCAGGGTCGGTCCGTTGACCAAGGGTTGGCCTCCTGGATACCTCGACAGGAGGCTGCCATCCTCAGCGCCAGCGTCCAGGACGGCAACTTGGCTGCCGCCTTATACCGAGCAATCACCGTAGTTCAGGGAATGTCGGATATGAAATCAGCACTGGTTTCCACACTGGCTTATCCGACACTGCTGCTGGCCACCACATTCGCCATGATGAAAATGGTGACGGTCTACTTTCTTCCTCGTCTTGAGTCATTATCTGCAAGAGACAGCTGGACTGGGGCTCTATTGTGGCTCAGCGCCATCTCAGAGTTTTTTGTCAATCATGCAATTATTCTCGGTGGGTTGATGATCCTGTTGATTGGGTTCATCGTCTGGTCGATGCCGAACCTGACTGGAGCTATGCGGCAATATGTTTTGGACCGTTTATTGCCCTGGAGCGTGTATCGCGACGTGCTGGGGGTAGGTTTTTTGCTTAATTTCAGTGCGCTGATGCGTGCTCAGGTAAAGACGGAAGACGCCATCGAAATGCTGAGTCGCTATGCGCCTCCTTGGTTGTATGAGCGATTAGCCGCCACTCAGCGTCAGGTTAGACAAGGCGACCACCTCGGGTTGGCATTGCGCAATGCCGGCTACGGATTTCCCTCCCCACGCGCTATCGACAAACTGGTCCTGCTGACCGACGGCGATAACGCTGAAATCATTATTGAAAATTTTGCACGGGCCTGGCTTGTGCAAACTGTAGCTCGGATCAAGCGGACGGCGTCTTTGCTTTCTTATATGGCATTGGGTACCAACGCTGGCTACATGATCCTGATCCTCCTAGCCACACAAAACCTCAACGACCTCGTGGGCACGCGTTAAGCCCCCACTATCCACTAAAGGAAATAATAATGGAACTGATTCAAACTCCTCACTCGTCTATCAACCGTGGGGCAATAACCCTGCTTGAAGCGATCATCTGGTTTGTTCTTGTCCTTGCTGTATTGGCGATCGCTATTACTCAAGGTGGCAGTTTGTTTAATCGTAATGATGCCAACACTGAGTACAGTAATGCAGCGGAATTGATGACCAATACCCGCACTATGTTGAAAACGTCTGGTATCTATAATTTTGATGCTGCAGATGCTATGACTGGTGCACTGATCCAGTTCGGTGGTGTACCAGCTAATATGACCGTTGTCGGCACCAAATCCTCAGGTAATGCCAAGTTACAAAATCTATGGGGTGGGGCTGTAACCGTACAACCGGTTGCTACTGCCGGAGGTCAGAAGAGCTCTTTCTCACTAACATATGCCGCGGTTCCACAGGAAGCATGTATTACACTAGCACTCAAACTAAGTTCAGCACCAAGTGTTGTAACCACCCTGGTTAACGGCACATCTACCGACGGTCCGATCACGGCCAATGCTATCGGTGCGCAGTGCACTGCCGATAAAGGCTCTGTTGGTCAAAATATCCTTACTTTTACTAGCAACACTTGATGCCCATCCTGCCGGCAACGTTCTGTTGCCGGCCCCCATTTGGAGTGCATTCTCATGTTGTTTTCTTTTCAACGTGCTTTGTCCTGCCTGATGCTGATTGGGGCATTATTATTATCACTGCCGGCAAAGGCGTTCTGTTTTAACGAAGCTGGTGCACGCTACAAAGTAGACCCCTTATTACTGCGCTCAATAGCTACTGTTGAAAGCAGTCTTAATCCCCAAGCTATTGGCAAAAATCGCGATAAAAAAGGACGAATTACTAGCCGTGATTTCGGGCTGATGCAAATCAATGAGCGACATATCCCTCAATTACGTGCATTAGGCATTATTCAAAGTGAGCAGGATTTACTGACAAATACTTGTCTCAACGTGCAGATTGGTGCCTGGATCTTAGCGAAACACCTCAAGCAATGTGGCGTAAATTGGCAATGCCTCGGCTCCTATAACGCAGGGTTCGCTGACAACAACGGCGCACGGCGCATGATTTATGCTCGGAAAGTGTATGCGATGTACATAAAGCTTACAGGAAGTGCAACCTGATGACTTTGTCTCTCCTGAAGTTCTCGTTACTGATAGTTATCGTCAGCACCACTCTATTCATTTGTGCCCAACCGTTAGTCCATCAAGCGAAAAAATTCTTGCTTGAGCATAATGGGCCACCACTCACTCGGCTGCAGATCAGGGGGGTCACAATAGTTTTTGCCAGCATCGGTACTGTCCTGATCGCAACAACAACCCTTGCGGGTTCACCCTGGTTAGGCACTGTCAAAATGCTGGGACTGCTGGCATGGGGTATTCCTATGGTGCTGCTTGATTTGCGCAATTACTGGCTACCGCTGCGGTATACCTCAGGTTTTTGGCTGACAGGTCTGCTTTTTACCTTGATACCTGGGAGCGTACTTACCCTAACGGCGGCACTTACAGGCAGTATCGGCATGTTTTTGTTCCTCTATGCCTTTCACTACAGTGCCAAGCACCTGCGCGGTGACGAAGGATTTGGCCTAGGCGATGTGCATTTGATCGCTGCGCTGTGTGCCTGGTTTCCCTGGCAGTTGGCCAGTGTGCTGAGCGGATGTGCATTCTTGCTACTTATTGTTGGCACGTTGCTGATGAAAAAAATGACTCAACCTTATGCTCCCTGGCTGTTCGCCATACTGGCGGGACTGGCTGGAAGCTTCCCTCAACTGACTATATCGGGTGCCCTATGACTACTGAAGCTGCCACCCCTCGTATCAATCGGGGGCTATCATTGATCTCAATGGCCATCGTGCTAGGGATTGTGTTGATTGCCGCCCCTATAGGGCTGGAAAGATATTCCAACTATATAGAGGAACAAACATGGAGCGTAACAGCCACACACCTGAGCACTGTAAGCCAGGGGGCTCGTCGATACGTTAAAGATAACTACGACACCTTACTGAATCAGGTTAAAGGTGGTGGCAACGTCACCGTAACCGGGCAAACCCTTAGGGATAAAGGGTATTTGCCGCCTGGTTTTTCCCTGACCAACAATAATACTCAGACCTATATTGTCGCCGTAACACGCAATCCTACACAAACGGATAAACTGGTCGCTTTTGTATTGACTGCCGGTGGTCAGGACATTGCGTTCAAGGGACAGCGATATATCGCACAGAACACCTCTGGCCTTGGGGGATATATCTACCCCGCCAATATTGCAAACGGTGCAGGCGGAGGCTGGCAAGTCAACCTGTCGAGTCTAGGGCTCAGCGGGCAGAATGGTCACTTGGCAGTCTATCTGACGTCTGATGTATTAGCCGGTGGGGCAGAAGAGAGCGATCGCTTGTATCGCTTCCAAGTTAACGGTCGTCCCGATCTCAACAAGATGCATACTGCTATCGATATGGGGGATAACGACTTGAATAACAGCAATAATATCAATGCACAAACAGGTAATTACCAGCAAAACGTCAATGCTCAAAACCTGGTCGCTCGCGACGAAATAACCGCAGGTGGCCGTATAGCTGCGGCGGGAGATATTCGGAGCAATAGTGGCTGGCTTATTACCAAACATGGTAAGGGTTGGCTCAATGAAGACCATGGCGGTGGGCTATACATGGATGACAATGACTGGATACGCTCGGTGAACAACAAGGGGATCTACACTGGGGGGCAACTCCGAGGGGGAAGCGTTCGTGCAGATGGACGGGTATTTGTTGGTGAATATCTACAACTTGATGGTACAGCAAATGCCGGATGGGGATGTAGTCCTAATGGACTCGTTGGCAGAACATCTGAAGGTATTCTGCTCTCTTGCCAAAATGGGATTTGGAAATCATTGGGGGCGTTAGATACATTTAATGTCACTGGCGATGAGCAATGTGCAAATCTCAAGGAGTCACGAGCATATTGCCCAACCGGGACAAAGTTAGTGTCCGGTGGATATCGACTCTCTCGATGGACGAATGAAAGCGCTGCTCATAACAGCCCCGACGGTTCTTTTCCTGATGTTGCCTCAAATAGCTGGATTGTGTCTACGCCAAACAATCAATGGCGAACAACATGTTTCCAAGCGATTGCTGTCTGTACCAATTAACTCTCATGCGTCGGAGTGGAATTACACAACTCAATGTAATATAATGAATTTTTAATCTACTGCCTTTAAAGAACCCTCATGGAAAAAGATAAGTTGGCTAGTGTCCAAGCGATGAGAGGATTAGCTGCGCTTGCAGTCATGTTGTTTCATTTTCGTTGGAATATAAATCTTTCATATCCTAATTTAGGCGATCAACTATTTGGGTGGGGGGCTATCGGTGTTGATATGTTTTTCATAATAAGCGGCTTTGTTATAACTCTTTCAGCGAAGAAACTAACACCAGGACTATCGGCAGCAGTGGTGTTTTTGAAACATCGCGCAAGGAGAATACTTCCGGCCTATTTTATTATTCTGCTAATTACTTTCATTTTATCTGGAGCCATGAGCACGTTCCATTATCCAGAGAAAGTGAATAACTTGATAAGTGCAATCACGTTCTCCCCAATCGATGCCAATCATTCCCCCTTCTATGTGGATGATAACGGTTTCTATGGTATTAGGTGGACACTGAATTACGAAGTGTTGTTCTACTTAGTTATGGCAGTTTGTCTGACATCAAAATACCGATGGCCACTGTTGTTTGGTATGTTTCTGTTAAGCCTGGTTGTTTTCCCTATGTTGGCTGGGCATTCACCGACATTGGATGTTAGTGGTTATCAATTCAATTCAGCTTACTTAAATCTAATGACTAACCCTATCATATGGATGTTTTTGGTGGGCGTTGCTTTTGGTCTTGTCTATCCTTATACAAAAAAGCTAAATAGCCAGTTGCGCATATCAATATTAATTATGTCGATAATCGTTATAGGCTACTGCATTCTATTTACTCCCTCATGGGGGCATGGAATGACGATGTCAGGATGGTATTTGTCAATTTTTTTTATTGCTGCGGTGTTAAATGATAAACTTATAACGAAATGTATCCCTGGATTCCTTATTACCTTGGGAGAGATATCATTCTCTCTCTATCTCATCCACACGCTAATGAATGATGGGATAGGTAAACGGTTTGTAGATATTGGCATAACAGATGGTATGCCAAGGTTTTTTTTATCATGTGTATTATCCACCACCTTGGCCTTATTTTCCTACAAGTTTATTGAAAGATCTTTAAATATGAAAATGAAATACAATAATTAGTATAATTAATTTATAGTGGGGTTAAGCCCCACTATAAATCATCAATCATCCAGACCAAGTTCATGTATATTTTTCCAATGCCCCCCCATTAAATACCTCCTTTTTTAGGGAATGCATATAATGAAAATTTCGATTTTAGCCGTGGCGGCAGGACTACTGCTGTCTGGTTGTCAGGTTCAGCAACCGTGTACCTCAAAAAGCGTTAATAAAGCATCAATTGACGCATCGCATCTACATACCACTCAACAGCAACTCTGGCACAACGGGGCGCTAAATCAGCAGTCGTATCGAATACCTGGAACATTTACAGCTAACAGCGATCGTCTATCAATCGACTGGGAAGGGGATGCCATTGAATTGCTGGCTCAGTTGGCCCGCCAGCGTGGCCTGAACTTTGGTTACACCGGCGTTCGCCTGCCTTTGCCCGTCAATGTGCACGTCAGCAATATCACTTTCGAAAGCCTGCTCCGCCAGTTGGAAACCCAGATTGGCTGGCGCGCAACGTTAAAGCAACAGCCGTTGGAACTCCATCTCTACTTCGCACTGCCAGATAAGGGAGACCGTCTCGCATGAAACGTTCATTACTTACTGTTCTGTTGCTATTCAGCTCCCTGCCAGCCCTTTCTGAAGATGTCCCGCCCGGAAGTATTCAGGATTATCTAAACCCAGCAACAAATGACTACAACGGGTTGAGTGATACCGTCTGGCAAATGCTCAATGATGCTGGCCAGACCGTTGGTTTTCAAGGAGGAAAGGCCCAGCGCGCATGGGAACTACGCAAGATACTGACAGAAAGGGACAGCACACTTAGCGCGATGTACGACTTCCGCCCGCTCATCAGCCGGCAAGGCTACCTACCGCCAGTAATCGCCACCTCGGCCGACCTGGCCCACGTCACTCCTGATCAGATCCGAACGGCATACCGAACGTACAATATACTGGTCCCGGCCCGGTTCGTCAGTAACCCGCCAGGTTGGCGTACCTGGCTTTTGCCGGGGCTAGCCAACAAGCGCATTGACGCCCCGGACGCCAGCGTACGTCCAAAGAACAGCAAGGAAAAGGCCGTATGGGAAGCCGCGGTTCGTAAAGGTTGGGAGGATGGACGGCAAAGTGCTGACCGAACTCTTGAATCAAATTTTAACCGCCTGACCCGTGATTACACTGGGATGCTGCGCTACTCAACGCTCCTACAGCAGGGCATCATCCAAGCCCCGGATGTGAAGGAAACTCAGCAGAGCGTCACCGGTACACGTGATGAGCTGATGATCGGCGACAAAGTGAAACGCATCCAGGACCCAGCAGGATTTGTGGTGGACAAGAACAAATGGAAACCCGTTATCCGTAAGGGGGGGCAATGACGTTCCCTGTATTTAATTTTCATGAACATGGCGGGTTACATGCAGACAGCCTCCGGGCGTTTCTGGTTCATTGTGCGCGGAACAGTGTCTCCGATATTTTCCTGCAGGGCGGCGGGCCACTGGTTGTAGATTTGCACGGCCGCAAAATTCGCGCTAGTGAGTTTCGAATTGAGCCGCCACAGTTAACCCGACTTATGGATGACGTCTTTTCGGAGCAGATCAAAGGCGACCTGAAGGCCGGTAAAGGAGTGGACCGAGCACTGCAGTTGACCGGTGATATGTACAACCGATACGGATTGGCGCGCGGTGAAAGTCTGCGTTTTCGCTGTAACTTTGTTCAGGCCACTATAGGTGATCACGACATGGTGCCAGCTTTGACGCTCAGGACCATCCCGACGATCATCCCGGAACTGGAAACGCTAGGGTTGGAAGAGGATTTGTTTCCCTTTCTACTGCCGCATAAGGGGCTGGGGCTAGTCGTCGGTGAGACCGGGTCCGGTAAATCCACTCTTCTGGCGTCGGTTTATCAATACTGCGCTGTACATGACCCCAACCGCAAAATAGTCACGGCAGAAGATCCTATCGAGTTTCTGTTGAACTTCCCCGACGCAATACTGATGCCTGAACAGTCACAGATTGGCAGGGACGTAGCGTCATTCGCTGAGCACCTTCGTTTAACGCTGCGGCGTGCCCCGGGCGTGATTGGCGTAGGTGAAATTCGAGACCCGGAAACCCTCAGCGGTGCCATCATGAATGGCCAGTCTGGACACCTTTGTTTGTCCACGATGCACACCAACTCCCCCGGAGAGACTATCCCGCGCGCCCTGATGCTGGTTCCTGAGGAGCAGAAAGACGCGATGGCCTGGAACCTGCTCAGTAACCTTCAGTTCGTCATTGCTCAACGCCTGCTTAAAACAACTGACGGTAAACGCCAGTCGGTTAGGGAATATCTGGTCTTTGATGATGATGTGAAAGAATCACTTGGTCAGTTGAAGCACACGCAATGGCGTTCCTGGATTGATAACCGCCTCAGCGAGCGCGGTGAGCGGATGAGCGATAAAGCCTGGCGGATGTATCAGGCCGGAAGAATCGACCGCAAAGAGCTGCTGACCGTTATCAGCCCTCGTGAAATAGCACGGAGGGAAGCGCTGTGAAAATCTGTGAATGGCGGAATGCAGGACGCCGGTTGGAAATTTGCGGCATCCCCGTTGTCCTGTTTGTCCTGTACTTTGCTTGGTTCCAGTGGCCCGAGACCAGCACGTTCTGGGGCGTCACTATTCTGATTATCTTCTTTCGGATCCTCTCCTTCTTCGGCTTCACCATCACCGTACTGTGGCAACGACTTATTAGCCTCCTACGTGGCAAGCAGCTGACTGGACGTCCATGGTGGTACCGCCGGTTCTTTGAATAAAAGCAGGAACTGATTATGCAAAAACGCACCTACCTCACTATCACGCCGGATAATAAAAAGGACGCACTTCGTGCGGCCGGACGCCTTGCTGATGGAAGTTATGCCCTTGAGTATGATGGTTCAGAAAAACTCTGGTTCGCAAAGCCAAACGCTGACCTTGAGAAGGTGAAGCCTTGGCTTCCTGAAAACTCCGTCGCACAGTCGAACCAAACCACCACCGATAATCTGACACCGGCAGAAGAATTTGCGCAAGTGCTTGAGGATGCGGGGTTTATATTTCCCTCTGGTGATTTACCGGAAATGGATGGAAAGAAACATCGCGTATATGTTGAAGGTCAAAAAAATATCTCTCAGCGTAAAAACAAATATGGAGACTACCCCGGAGGTGCCGGTGTTTACCAGGGATTCATGGATGGCCGACCAGCTGGATGGTACGAGAATCACCGGGCAAGCGAAGGAAAGGTGAACTGGACCTCCACCGGTTCATTCACTTATGACCCTACAGAGGCTATTAAGCAGCGGGCGCTGGCCGCACAAAAGCGCTGGGACCGTGAAATACAGTCGCAGTTGCAGTTTACGCAGATGGGGAAAACCCTGACGCGACAATGGAGCAAAATGCCCCCGGCCCCGGAGACCCACGCTTATCTGGTCCGAAAAGGGGTACCAGCAGCCGACGGTGTTCGTCTAGATAAATACGACAATCTTGTCATTCCATTACGAAACAGTGATGGTGAGCTCCGGACCCTTCAGTATATCAAGCCCGACGGTACCAAGAACCTGAAGAAAGGCGCGGAAAAGACGGGCAACTTCTTTGTGGTGGGGGGGGAACTCAGCAGTCAGCGCCCAGTGTTGTATGCCGAAGGTTATGCCACGGCCGCCAGCCTGCATCTTGCGACCGGAATGCCGGTTGTGATGACAGTGGATGCCGGCAACCTGGTGACAGTGTCACGCAACCTGAAGGAGCGCTATCCGGATAACCTCCACATCATTCTCGGCGAAGATGACTTCACCAAAACCAACAACCGTGGTGAACAGGACAATAAGGGGGCGAAAAAGGCACAAGAAGCCGCAGCGGCCATTAACGGCATTTACATCATCCCTTCATTCACAGAAAGCGAGCGTGCGCAGGCATTCGCCGGTACCGCCTCATTTAGCGACTTTAACGATATTCACGTGGCCAACGGACTGGATGCGGTTCGCGAACAGCTGGCACCGATATTCGATGAACTCATTCCTGATTGGCGTCAGTCCTTTACGGAGACTCACAACATGCCTGACAACGACATACGGCAGGATGACCCTGCCATTCCCTTCCCTGACATCACGGATTACCCGGACTTCGGCGATGATTATCAGGATGCATTTGTACCGCATCAGGATAAGCCTGAGAGCACATCGGCCTCTGTTCCACCACTGGATCCTGAGGCAGAAGCAACGCCTCCATTATCTCCGGATGATCAGGCCTCTCATCAGGTCCCCGACGAGCCGGTATTGAACGTGGAGCCTGCCGAACCAGAAGCTGTCGGAACATCGCCTACAGACGCAGCGTCGTTATATGCGGCAGAGGCGTCAACCGTCGCCAACGCGCCCACGGCCCCCCCCGACCTACAGAATGTACCTCAAGCAGACGCTGTAAATGCACAAACGCCACCGACTGATAGCCCACCTCCAGCGGATGCAACTGCAGAAACCCAACTGGACGATGTCAGTATTCCGCCTGCTACAGAGCTGCCATTGAAAAATGCGTCTTCACCTGAAGAATCGCCGCAGCCCGCAACGACGGAAGCAGATACCGCACCTGATCAGGAAAATGGCTTCTCATTCACCTTTGGACGTCTGCCGGGTGATATCAGCCCAGAGGGGCCCGAAGTGGCCCGTATTAATCTGGACGAGCTACTGCAGGGACTGACCAGCCGCCAGGAAGACAGAACGTGGGTGTACGCGCTCGATGGCGAAGACGCGTTTCGCGACTATGGCGATCGTATCGTCATGGCATCACCGCAGGCCAGCGGAAACGATCGCATGATCCTGGCCGCTCTGCTCTCAGCTAAAGCCAATCAACGTGGTGCCGTAGAGGTGACTGGCAGTCCGGAGTTCATCCATCGAACGCTGACTCTGATCGCCGACCACTGCATCCAGGTGCATCTGAAAAACCCGCAGCAACGCGAGCAGTTTGAAGCTCTGTTACAGGCCAGAGCCACTGAGGCGGCAGCGAAGAATGGCATCAATATCAGCACGCCCGGGCAGGAAGCTGTACAGGCACCGGCAACGGACACTCAGCCTGCAGCACCTGATGCGGCAACGGACGCCACCTGGAATGACACCGCCAGTCAAATTCCTCAGAAGGTTGCTGAACCCGCCGTTCCGGAAATGACCGTCTTTGAGAAAGAGACTCTGCGTACGGGCTTGACCGGCAAGCTGCTTGAATCCGGACGGGCGCCGTATCAGTTCGACAAAGCCAATACGGAGAGCTTTTACGTCCAGCTGCGCACGAAAGCGGGCAACAAGACTTACTGGGGGGTGGAGCTGGAGAAGGCCCTGGAAGACAGTGGCCAGAAACAGGGCGACATCGTGAAACTGCAGTATCTGGGTAAACAACCGGTGATGGTCAACGTTCCAGTGACCAATAAGGAAGGAGTGGTGACTGGATACGAACGCCAGGAGAAACACCGTAACCACTGGTCGCTGACCCCGGCACAGGATAACCGCCTGCTGGTTGCTGACCGTCACCACGTCGCGCCGTCAGAACTTTCAGCCTATGACGGTAATGCCTTCTGGCAGTTGCAGCAGCGGGTTGTTAGAGCGGCAGATCTGCCCTTGTCGCTTCCGGATCCGAATGGTCACGGCCTGTTGTATACAGGCCCAAACGGTGAAGGACAAAAACCGCCGCAATCGCCTCCAGAAAACGCTGTCGTACCGGCCATATCAAAAGCAGCAGGCTCAGTGGTCATGCATGCTGCAAGCGCTGAAGGTGAACTGTTGGCGCACCTGGTGAAGGGCCACGGCGATTACCTTCAGGGTGTGATGCGTCATGAAGGCGAGCTTCGCCATGTACTTGCCCGTGTATGCACTGGCGCCAACGGAAATACATGGCTTGCAGTGAATACCGTCTCCGATTCAGGTGCCCTTGCACTGATTGGCCACGGTTCGGCCGTGAACGTCGTGAAAAACGGTGAAGCGCTGCGGGACACCTTTGCATTTGAGCTTAAAGGGAAGGACACACCGAAATTTGCTGTTCCTTTGGTCTCCCCGGAAAAGCTTCCGCCGGCCCTGCACAGCAAACTGGGGTTCGACAAACCCTGGACACCGCCGAAAGCACAGGAGCCGGAGCCGGCACCCCGGGCGCAGGTTAAGCCGGCTAATCAACCGCAACCCATGTGAGGATCTCATGCGTAAAGTGCTTTGTACCACCCTTCTGTTTCTGGCGTGCCTCCCTGCTGCTGAAGCGGCTTCCTGTCGTGCCGGCACTGCAGCAAAGGCAGGTAGTGAAGCTGGCTACAACCGGGCCAAAGAAGCTGCTGATGCTTGGTCACAGCGCCAGAACAACGTAACCGCGTCACTGGGTGACTGTCTGGGGAACATCTCCACCACTATTACGGCACCAACGTTTCCCAATCTGACCGACGTTCTGAATCAGATTGGTCAAAAGATTTGTCAGGCAGCACGTGACAAAATCAGTGACTACGTTCCTCCGACCATTGACCCCTGGGGAGACTATGTCTCCAGTAGTGGCCATTCGTCCTATAGCTCGGGATCCATTCCCGTCACCTCGCAATCGTCCACGACGGCCACTGACAGTGGCCGTTCTTTTATCTCACTGAACTGATGGAAACTATCCTGTGAGTAAACAAAATGCAGCCTCCGCAGAGGAGTCGTCTCCAGATACGGACAGAAAAATTCATGAGTTTGATGAGAAACATCTAGTGCCTTTCATGGAGGCGATGCAGCTTCATAAAGACCGCATGCTGAACGCCACCTTTGCCCGTAAGTGCCTCGCAGTGGCTCTGGTATCCGTATCCTTCAACCTGGTGCAGTTTCCGGTTAACGCCTGGCTTGTCTGGCAGGTTGCTCACCCTCCAGTCAAATACTTCGCAACACTTAACGGTAGCGTACTGGCGCAACACCCGACATCGGAGCCTGCCTACACCGACGATGATGTGATTGCATTTGGTGACAAAGTGGTGCGCAGTGCCTTCCAGCTCGACTTCAAAAACTTCCGTACGCAGATAAGTGATCAACAACAGAAGTTCTCCGAAGACGGCTTCAGGAGCTACTACAGCGCACTGACAAACTCCAACCTGTTCTCAAAGGTGAAAACTGACAAGCTGCTGATGTCAGCCAACGTCACCCGTAAGGGAATGATTTACCGACGCGGACGAGAAAGTCAAAACGGGCCTTATATCTGGGAAGTTCAGTATCCCGTCACACTGAGTCTGGATGGACAGACTCGCAGCCTAAAACCTCAGAACTTCATATTTACACTCCGCATTCAGCGCACTGACGTCAGGCTCAAACCTGAAGGAATCGAAGTGGCCTCTGTGGTCACCCGGGATGCCCGCTAAAGCTAAATTTTGTCAGGAAACCTCATGAAAATTCGACTTCTCACGATAGCAATATTGCTTCTGTCGGCAGGCTCCGTGCTTGCTGCTGACTGGGCCGATGCTCGTACAAATGTCCCCACTACAGCGCTACCGCCCGCACAGGCACCCGCAGTTCAGGCTCCTGCGGACCCCATATCAGCGATCCCGCCGACACAAAACGAACCGGCAACGGACATTACAGCGCCTTTACGCCAGTCGCCGCCTTTGCCGCCCTCGGCGGCCGAAGCCTGGGCAATCGGTCAGGCCGCCCCGCTCAACCGCGGTGAGATTGAAAACGTCAGCCGAGCCTTCGATGACGCCAGCCGAGGACGAGCTTGGCAGCCTGCCGATGTAGTCCCGCGTATCTCCACGCTGACGGTGAATCTCTCCCCAGGCGCTTCTCTGCCAGTACTGAGGACGGCCACACATCAGGCCAGCACCGTGATGTTTACAGATAACACTGGGGCACCCTGGCCACTGGCGGCACCACCCTATAACGCTAATTCAGATGGTTTTACGGTCAATTACATTCCAGACAGCAGCGTGATGACCGTTCAAGCAAGACGGCAGTATGACCGAGGGAATATCACTGTTTATATGAAAGGGCTGGCTGTACCTATCATCGTAGATGTCACAAGCGGGGAAGCTAGTAACACAGCCACATCACGCGTCATCGACACCCGACTTGATCTTCGTATCCCACAACGCGGACCGCAGGCAAAAAAGATGACGGCGCCACAATCAAAGATTGGCCTGAACGATCCCACGCTGCAGGCATTCCTTGATGGCGTGCCCCCTAAAGACGCCCGACGTCTGAAAACCGAAGGTGCCGTACCTAATACGCAGGTCTGGCAGATGGGAGACGACCTCTATATCCGAACCCGCAGCGAGTTGCGTGATGCTTTCGAACAGACACTGGCCTCTGGTGACGGAACCTGGCTGTACAAATTGCCACTGACCCCGGAAGTGGCTTTCTCCCATACCGGTAAAACGGTCTGGATGACATTAGCTCTGGAGTAATTATGGCCGCTGAAAAAGACGCCCGCCGGGACGTGAAGAAAACCGGCTTAATAATCGTTGTTGGAGGCTTCGCTGCCATTGCCTTTACTTTCATACTGCTCTCCTGGCTGAATGCACCACCGCCTGCAGTGACGCATATCCGCGTGGAGAAAACTGCGGACGGAACAGGAAAAGCCACAGCTGAAAGCCCCCAATACCAGACCCTACTCAGAGAGAACAACGCAGAAGGCGCTAAGCAGGCAATGGCGAATAACACCAGCTTTATCGCCTCAGCCGGTTCCGGCACTGTGCGCCAGGTGCCCCCAATTTCACAAGAGGTTCTGCCACTGGCACCCCGTGCACAAAATCCATTGCCACCGCCTCAGCATGTCCCGGCACCGTCGCTCGACCCTGAGCGCAAAAAAGCCCTTGAAGCGCTGCTCAAAGAACTCGTAGCCCAGCGCGGCGCTCCGGTAGGTCAACTGGCCAGTGTAACAGGACAAGCCCCGGGACAGACCGCTGGCGTACCAGGCGCTGCGGCGGCAAGTCCCTTCTCCGGATGGACGGACAGCCTTTTTCCGGCAACACAAACCGGGAATGTCGCAGGTTCTGGCCTTACAGTAGCTGACCGTATTGTTATTCCCGTTGGCAGTCGCCCGGGCGGTGTGATTGAGACGGCGATTGACTCCGATAACACTGGCTCTCAAGTGCTGGCCCGTATTCCTGCTGGACCTTATGCAGGTGCCACACTAACAGCCAATGGCGTTCAGCTCGCCGGTGATGGTGTGTCCATCCATTTCACCAGTATGGACTGGAACAAAAACACATGGCGTATTGATGCCTGGGCAGCCATGCCGGATACACTGCAGTCATCAGTCTCCTCATCGGTCAACAACCGTTATGCATCACGCATTCTGCTGCCGGCATTGGCGCATGGACTAGGGCTAGGTGGCCAGCTGTATGCCAGCGCCAATACGCAAATTCTGAATAATGGTTACAACACAATTGAGGGGCGAGTAGGCATGCCAGACGGTAAAGCGGTGGCTGGCACAATCCTCGGCGGAACAGCCCAACAGGCAGGTCAAGTGATAAGCCAGGACGCGCAAAAATTACCGATTAAGCAGGTTCTTGTTAATCGTGGCCAGAGCATCGCCGTGTTGTTCATGACAGCAGTGAAAGAGAGCGACAAAGTGATTAAGACCCGTGATGAGCCTGCTGCAGTCAGACTGCAACCCGCCAGCCGCATGGTCCCCGCCTTACACCCCTGAAGAGAGACGCCATGAAAGAAAACTATTTCGATTCGGACCTTGAGCCCGGGGCCTCGTCGTTGCCTGAACTTCACCCTAAGCCGGAGAAAGAAGTATCTGAGACACCTGCCAAAGACGATGGCCCCAAAAACAAACGTCAGTTTATGGGGTATGACCTCAGTACGCTGCTGATTGCCGGCGGCGTACTGGTTGCCCTTCTCGTCTATGCAGTCTGGCCGGATGAACCACCTCAAAGTACCTTTGTACCTGATCATCAGGCGGCACAGGTGACAGCGCCAATGGTGGAAGAGGTTCCCGCACCTTTGCCAGCACCTGCTCCAGAGCCGGAACCACCTCAACACGCAGAACCTGTTCTGCCCGCAGCGCCTCCAATGGATGCACAAGCATTGCAGCAGGTCAGCGAAGCCAGCCAGCAAGGGATAAGCGCCCTGGATGGCCGTGTCAGTGATGCAGAACGACGTCTGGCAGAGCTTGAAGCCCGAATGAAGGCCATGGGAACAGGTACAGCTGCACCGGCCAGAGCCGTCAGCCAACCGGCAAAGCGTACCGCCATTAAATCCACACCAACTCATCGTGCAGCAGTTGCACATTCAGGCGCCGTCAGTCAAGGCAGTACCGGCGTGCAAGGCTGGCGGGTACATACCATCTACCCAGGAATGGCCTGGATAACACACGGGGGCTCCACCTGGTCGGTACAGGCCGGCGACAACATCAACGGCATGAACATTCGCAGCATTAATGCCACAGCACGCACCGTCACAACAGACAGGGGCGTCATTCGCCAGGGGGGCTAATGGACGCCATTCAAATCCTGGTACAGGTCGCCGACGGACTGAAGACTAGCGGCATCCGCCTGATACTGGCATTGGGCTTTATGTTCGGACTTGGTGGCTGCATCTTCACATTGTTTTCCGTCGCCCAGCGCGCTCGTAACGGTAAACCGGCCAGCGGGCTTAAAGCCTTAATGTCGGTCTGTCTCGGCGGTGCCCTCATCACAATGCAACAGATGATGAATAAAGCCGCACATACCCTGAGTTTTGGTGATGTATCCTTTGATGCCATCGCATACGCCCCGGAGTCCATGGGTCAGGCAAAGTTCGCCATCGATGCTGTCCTCACCCTACTACGTGCCGTCGGGGTGTTGTTTTTCTTCATGGGCCTATCCCGGGTCCGCCGCTCCCTCGTTGATGGCCATACCGGCCTGTCAGCCCGGGAAGACGTCTCTGCCGGCATGGTGATGCTCATCTGCGGCATTCTCCTGGCTTGCAATCCACAACTGCTCAATGCCCTGCAAACCACGCTGGGTCTGAGCTGGAATTAACTCCATAAACAAAAGAGGTTTTAACAATGCGTAATTTCACACTGTCCGCTTCCGTTCGTCTCTGGCTTGCTGGCGCATCTCTGTGTCAGCGCCTTCTCGCGCAACTGGTCGCACTCCTGGGAGCCCTAACTTTACCTGCTCACGCTGATGACGGAATTTTTGGAATGCTCGATACCGTGGCCGATGGTGCCGATAATTCAGGGAAAAGTCTGCTGAAAGTAGCGAAATTTGGTGGTATTGGGCTTGTTATTGTTGGCATTGTTCTTTGGGTCGCCAAGAAAAAGAACCCGCAGATTGGCTGGGGCTGGGTCTTTACCTGTATTGGAGCTGGTTGCATCATGATTGCAATTGACCAATTCATTAAGAAAGGCCAGAGCACCATTCAACTGAATCCAGTTGACGTGGGTTAATTGATTCCCCGGCGCTCTGGCGCCGGGGTCATGCTTCAAAGGAGGTTACCTTGAATCGATTTCCGGAAGCAGTCAGTTTCCTTTACCCCGTTCAGTTGGAGCCTTGTCCACCCGAAGACAGCGAAACGACACTACCATCCCTGAACCTGAAAGCGCCTGAAGCCAAGGTTTTCTGCCAATGGATCTTTCCGCTTGTCCCTGAGTTTTACCACTGCGGTGTCTCTGCAGATGCCAGCTATGACTGTAACGTCTGGCTGATTCCACTGGCACTTCTGACAGAACAGCTGAAAAAGCTGACGCCAGAACTAAGTGATAGCACCACCAAACTTCTCACAAAAGCCTGTCGGCGATGGTCCCGCCATAACGTCACGCATTTGCGTCTCACAGCGGCCATACGTTATCAGCATTTTGACATCGAGCAGCAAGTCTGGGGACATGAGCAAACTGGGCAAGACCCGGCTCTACGCCGGCGGGCCGCGAAACTCACCGGCAATGCCTGTGAGTACTGTGAACACTTCAGTGCCAGTAACCTGCTGACATTTCGTGACAGCAACCCCGAAAATACTAACGACTGCAACTTGACCGTCGCCTGTAGTGTCTGCCTGTGCAGCCGTCGATTGAATCGCTTGAGCGCCAATGATGGTGTGATGGTTTACCTGCCCGAGCTTGCGCCGGCGGACATCAGCCGGCTGATAAGAACGGTGGTTGCAGCCCGACGTGACGGAGACGAACGCCAGCAAAATGGCGCGGCCATGATCCTCAACTGGCTTACTGCACACCGAACAGAGACGGAGCGATTCTGGGGAACCAGTCATCCTGGCGAGTTTGGACAAGCTCTGCAGCAGTCATCGCCAGCGCTGCGCGAGTCGCTGCAACAGCGCCTACGTCATATTGCACTCATCCCCAATCCGGACATCATCGCCGCCCGATCGTTCAGCCTGAGTCTTCCACCAGGTCAATGGACGCCCCTGTACAACCAGTATTGTCGCCACCCCTGACTATCAGAGAATATTCGCATGAAAAACCCACTGGTCACCGCGCTGGAATGCGTGGAGGAAGCCATTGCTTGGGCCTCGCGCTACGCGCTGGGTCAGGACTTTACCCGTTACTGTGATCTGCGCACTACCATTGGCTTAACCGACGACGATCGCAAACGTCGTCCGGGTATGTCCTCGCCGTATATTTTCCTCACGGAGGAAGGTCACTATGCCAGTGTGTTCGAAATCGAGGGCACCTACTGTGCTTTCAATGAAGAAACGGCCGTTACGGAAGAAGAGAGGCGGGATAAAGCACTTTTCAGTAACTATATTGCTCGCATGACAACGCTGCTGACCAGCGAGTTTAAAGAGCCTGGCCGTAAACTGAGTTTCGTTTTCGAATGCGATCCGGATAAGGCACGGACTGAACTGAAAAAACTGCTGGCTCACCAGTACCGTAGCCTGAAGCGTATGGGCCTGGACCTGACCGATATTCTGGATGAGCGTATTGAAAAAATGGCGCCCTTTATCGCCAGGGAGCGCGCGTTTCTTGTGGTGTACACCGCCCGTGAAGCGCTGTCCACGACCGAAATACGCGATGAAGAAAAACGACGCGAAACCTTAGTGAAGAAAAGCCCAGGTGCACGATATGGTCAGAACCCGGTGTTCCAGGCGCTGGAAGGGCTGAAAATCCGCCACGACACCTTCATTACGATGCTGGAAAACCAGTTTGGCAAAGGCGACTTTGGTACCCGTATCCGTCTGATGAACGCCCATGAATTTGGACTGGCATTACGTGAGGAAATAGAGCGCGACAGCACGTCAGAATCCTGGCGGCCGTATCTGCCCGGGGATATGAAGTGGCCTCATGGGCGTCCTAAGGGTAACGACCATTCCACGCTACTGGTGCCTCATCTTCACTATCAACTATTCAACAGCGATCCGATAATTGATGGCAGCTTTATCAAACATGATAACCACTGGCACACCACGCTGGCACTCTCACTGGGGCCTCAGCAGCCGGAAACTTTCAGCCAGCTGTTTGACAAAATCAACCGCCACCTACCCTGGCGTATCCGTATGGACTTAATGCCCGGCGGAATCAAAGCGCTGGGCGGAAAGAAAACCATCCTTAGCCTGGCCGGCCTGCTGCCACCGCTGCGCCCGATCTACAATTCGGTCCAATGGCTGGATGAGGTGGATAAAAGCGATCCGGTTTGCGTGATGACCATCTGCGCCAGTACTTGGGCCCGGGATAAAGAAACAGCTAAGCGTAACCGCACTCTGCTTCAAAAGGGGCTTCAATCTTGGGGCGTGTGTGAGGTGACAGGGACATTTGGCGATCCAGTACGAGCCTGGACGTCGACCCTGGTGGGTGCGAATGCACTCAGCATCCCATCGCTGATGTACCCTCCCCTTTCAGCAGCACTTGCCTTACTTCCCCTGCAGCGTCCGGCCACACCATGGGCAGACGACGCCAGCATTGTGTTTATCACTCCTGATGGCAAGCCTTTCCCGGTGAAACTGGCCAGTAACCTACAGACAAAATTCACAGAGATCGTTGCAGGCGAACCCGGCACCGGTAAATCGGTAGCATTGGGGGCACTCAGCGAAGCAATTTTATTCTCCGGTCAGAATAACCTGCCGTTCCTGTCCTACGTCGATAAAGGTTTTTCTGCTCAAGGACTGGTGAGACTTATCCGCGATGCGTTGCCTAAATCTCGTCAAAACGAAGTAGTTGGCATGGTTCTGGAAAACAGTCGCCAACACTGTAAGAACCCGTTTGACGTCCAGATTGGTATGAAATATCCGCTGACGCCTGAGAAGGAATATCTGCTCAGCATTTGCGAAACATTGTGCGTGAACCCGGAAACAGGTACTCCACCGAACTCGCAGGATTGCCGGCAGATCCTTAGCCGAATTATCGACACAGCCTATGAAACTAATGCCAACTTGGCGCCAGTTCGTTACGCACAAACACTTGAGCCTCAGGTCGATGAGGCACTGGAAAAGACCGGTATCCGCCATGAGTACGACAGCAACTGGTGGTCAAAAGCCACCTGGTATGAGGTCAGGGATTTACTCTTCTCTCGCGGGGAACTGACCGCCGCTACCCGCGCCCATTACCAGGCCATGCCAGAGCTGAGTGACCTGCAGGTGTACCTCAATGATGAGGACGTCCGCATGCAGTACGGTGCCATCACCCGTGAAGGCAGTAGCGAAACACTGCTCTCATATATCAGTCGCTGTCTGTCAGATGCTTTGCGCACCTACAAAATGCTTTCTGGCCGCACCGTGTTTGAGCTTAATCCGGACACTCGCGTGATTGCCATTGACCTGAATAACGTAGTCGGCGGTAAAACGCGTGCCGGCCAGGTTAAAACCGGACTGATGTATCTCTACGCTGGCCAACTGGCCGCTGGGCATTTTGAGCTGCCGCAGTATCGTAATGAGCTGATGCGCGAACTGCCAGAAATGTACCAGCCGTTCCATCACGAACGGCTGACCCAACTGGCCCAGGAGGTGAAAACCAAGATTTATGATGAACTGCACAACGCCAAGGACATCCCGTTTATCATGAATAAACTGGTCACCCAGGATCTAGAGAACCGCAAATTCTTCATACGCACCGTGCTGAGCTCTCAGTATCTGAACCACTTTCCGCACGAAATCTTGAAGTCAGCGAACAGCCTCTATCTGATGCAGGTCAGTCATGAGGACCTGCCATTGCTGACCGAACATTTTGGCGTCCCGGCGCATACCGCACAGGCGTTCCGCCATATTGGCTCCGGGGCCTCACCTGACGGCAGCGGTACCCACTTCCTGGCGTGCTTCCGCTTAAAAACAGGCAGAGTGGTTCAGATCCTTAAAAACCCCCTCGGCCCCAAGGAATTGTGGGCTCTCAACTCAACCCCGAAAGATGCCGCATTACGCGACCAGCTGTATGACCGGCTAGACGGTCAGAAGGCCAGAGCTATCTTGGCAGAAGCCTTCCCGAGCGGTAGTGCAGTCAGCCTCATCGACCTGCGCCAAAAAGAAGCGCGTGAAACCGACCACGGCAACGTGATTAACCGACTGGCTAGCGAGCTGATTGCAGCTCGCGGCTTGCAAATCTAATTAAGGCACCCCCCATGAAGAAACGACTACTGGCCGTCGCTCTCGGCGGCCTGCTGCTGTCTGCAACACAGGCGATGGCTTATCCGGTGGAAGTTACGAGTAGCAGGCCTATAACTACTGAGGTCGTTCCTCAACTGTCTACAGCTAATGGCACACTCGGCAGCATTCTTTCAACTAACCAGCTGATTGGTGGCGCCATCAGTTCCGGCAACGACAAGATTGCAGCTATGATCCAGCAGTCAACGGAGAACATGCAACAGTACGCCACCTATGCACAGCAGGTGCAGAACCTAGAACAGGCCAGACGCAGCTACACCGTACCGGACAGTATCTGCAGTGAGTCCGCTTCGGGACAAGCCTCTCAGGTAGCCCGTCAGTCAGCAGCTAAGCAGTCAACACTTGCCAGCGGTGGTGGTATCCGGAACAGCTCCATCAAAAAGGCCCTATCATCCAAACCAGACGTACCTGAAAAGGGCCTGTTTGCCACGGCAGAAATCCACCGGAACTATTGCACCAAAGAAGATGCTGATGCTTGGGGTGCGCTCTGCAATGGTGAGTCGTCGTTACCAGGTGGTGATAAGGAAGTTCGGTCGTTACTGGCCGGCGCGGGCCCGGAAGACAAAGCTCCTGAGCTGACCTTCACCCAGGAGCAGACCGATGCGGCAATGATGTATCTCAAGAACTCGGTCCGCCGCAGTCCCGGCAGGGCGCTGAAAAAGGGGGAAGTTAAAACCGACAGCGGTCGCCAGTACATCGGGATGATGACAGAGCATGACGCTATACAAAGCGCCGCTGAGCAGCCTCAGCTGGCGATGGTCGCCGCCAGTCAGCCTAACGAAGCTACAAAGGATGTTCTGGCCGAAACACTTCAGACGCCATCTAGCAGAGCCTGGTTTGATGAGAATGCTTCAGCTGAAGCAAAGCGAACCAACATGATGTCATTGCGTGAATTTGAGTCCTTCGAAGTCAATCGCCGGTATGCCAATACCGATTACCAAACCGACCTTCAGGCAATGGACGGTGACAACCTTCTGCGTGAATCCATTCGTATCCAGAGCCTCCAGAACTACTTACTTTTGGGCATCAAACAGCAGTTGCAGGAAAACGCCATTATCTCTGGCCAGCAACTGAGTCTTGAAAGTGCCCAGTATTACGAATCTCGCCTGGCGCAGAAACTGCAGCAGGCCACTGCAGGAGCAACACGCCAATGAAGAAAATAGGAAAAAAAGCCTGGTTTGCCGCCAATCTGGTACTCCCACTCTGGGAGGCCGGTCGTATGGTTAACGCAGCACGATATGCGGCTGAGAAAAATGTGGAGCGGTTCCGTCGTCTGTTGCCTGCAACTTCACGGAAAGAAACGGAGATCCTCAGTTTTGATGAAGCTGTGGCCGCCAGTGGCCACAGTCGTGAGTCGCTAATGCGACGTTATCTTCTGGCTAAACGGATCTGGTTGGCCATGTTCGTCGTGGCCGAGAGTATCGTCATTCTGCTACCTGTGGGCACACTGCTTGCAGCTCCTCCAGGTTCCGGCGTGTTACTGATACGTATGTTCAGCCTGATGTTCATGATTTCCGCCTTCGCCGGCATGTTGTTTGTATGCGCGATGAAAAACCAATTTCATCTTTGGCAACTTCTCAGCCAGGAACTGGGGTCGTTTACTCAATGGCGGGCGACTGGCAGCTGGCTTAAAGAACTCTTCAGCTGGCGAGCCCCGTTCTGACCTTTTCCCCCCGCCATCCTCTGGATGTGCATTCTGTTCGTTACGGAATCCAATATGAAAAGACTGCTACTGTTACTGGCCGCCTTCGCGCTGGCCGGCCTGTCGTTGCCGGCATTTGCAGACAACATCAACTACGACACAATTAGCGGTGCGGCCACAAGATCCACCGACCTCTCGCGCCAGTTGCTTATCATGGTTTATGGCGACGTGGTGAATAATCCCCTGCAGCCTCAGAACGTCAGCTTTATTGGCCAACTGTACGGCGTATTCAACGCCATCATCGCAGGCCTGGCGTTTATCTGGTTTATGGGGATCACACTGCGGGCCACCGTCCTTACCGGCAACCGCGGTAAAGTATTCGGTCGTGGTAATACAATGATGGCGCCAGTCTCATCCCTGGCGGGTTTTATGGCCTTGGTACCGACACCTTCTGGCTGGTCCATTTCAAACCTTGCGTTCTTATGGATGGCATCGATCATGGGCGTGGGGAGCGCTAATCTACTCACAGATAAAGCGGCAGACACCATTATGGACGGTCAGTCCATGATCATGCAGCCCGTTTCCGGCGAAACCATCTCAGCGGCCCGAGGTATCTTCGACATGTACCTGTGTAAGGCGGCGATGAATACCGAACAAGCAGAAATGCACCAGTCCGGTAGCAGCAACACACCACCTATGTCTGAGCAGCGTACTTCTGATGGCCGTGAAATACGCATTTCGAATGGTAGTGCCCTCTGCGGGAGTGCCAAATTACCTGAAAAAACAGACAATAGTTCCTGGTTCTCCTTTAACGTCCCAATAAATTCAGGACCGCTAGAAAATGCCCAGATGAATGCCTTCACGGCGATGAATAGCACTCTGTCACAGAGCGCGGAAAATTTTGTCAGCGCCTGGCGTAGCTATCAGGACGGAGGGCAAGGCCGACTTCCTGATGCTGAAGCGGAAATTCAACAGGCTGCACGGCAATATGAGGACACCATTACAGCTGCCGCAGCAAGCGTAGATAACGAAGGTACAATCCGCAGTGAACTAGCGAACTACCTGAAGAAAAATGGCTGGATTTCTCTGGGTGCCTGGTACCAGTCATTCGCAACGGCTAATCAGAAAGTTAACAACGTGGCCAACCAAAGCCCAATCGTTACAGGCTCCTCAAATATCGGGGAAGTTGGGGTAGGTCAATTGCAGGAAGAAATCCGGACTGCCTTGCTTGCTCAGAGGAAAAACTCAACATATACCCCTCCATTAGGGTCGGCGAACGTACCAGGAAACGATAGCATTGATGATGGGCAATCAGCGAACTCTACATTGCTTAAAGCACTCGATAACGCTTATGGTGTAAGATTCGCTAATTTCATTATTCACTCGGTCATGGATGGTGATGACCCCAATAATTCAAGTCAAGTTAACCCACTTTTAAAGATGAAGTCAGTTGGGGACTATACCTTAGGTGCTGCTCAATCTACCTTCGCTGCTTTTACTGTTGCAAAGGGTCTTGTTGACGGGGGGAATGGTTCTGGCTTAGGAAAAATAGTCAATGCCGTATCAGGCGCAGGATATTTTGCAAAAAGTATAATTGGTTCAATCGCACCTATAGTTTATTTCATTTTATTTATCATGCTAAGCATTGGATTTTCCCTTTCAATTTTCTTACCTTTTATTCCATTAATTTACTGGATAACAGCCTGCACCTCATGGCTTGGAAGCGTTTTGATTGGAACGACTGCTGGTTCGTTGTGGGCAGCAACGCACATTGGTACAGAAGAAGATAAAGGGAGCCGTGCAAATTACGGATACATTTTTTTAATTGATGCCGCGATCAGACCGTCACTTATGGTATTTGGCTTCTTCTTTGCCAGTCTGGTTGTTGTTGCTATCGGAACGTTACTCAACATATTGATATTACCTGCAATGGCAAATGTTCAGGCTGACTCGATCACTGGACTGGCAAGCATTATTGGCATCCTGATGATTTATGCCCGAACGTGTACCACGCTGGTTTCATCAGCATTCAGCCTACAGGTCTATCTTCCTGACTATGTTATTGCCTGGCTCGGCGGTCGTGAAGCTGCACAGATGATGAAAGGGGCTGTAGAATCTACCCGTAACATGTTTGCTGGTTTTGGCAGCAAAGCCAGCCACGCTCCAGGCATTAAACGGATGGATCAGAACAAATCTGTAGGTAATTCTGACGGATTTAAGTAACCCGATTGCCCGGCAAAAACCGGGCAAAAAACGCACAACAGACTTGTTAATGGGTTTTTTAGTGCTAGAATAGAACCTATATATAGGTTTTTTATGAGAGGGATTTATGCCAACCACAATTCTCAGCACTACGACAGCCAGCATCACTGAGCTGAAAACAAACCCGATGGCAACGGTCAACTCAGGAGACGGGTATCCGGTTGCTATTTTGAATCGCAATCAGCCTGCATTTTACTGTGTTCCTGCAGAATTATACGAGCAAATGCTAGAATTTATTGATGATCAGGAGCTGGCAAACCTAGTCAAGGAACGTTCCGAGCAGACATTGCATGATGTCAATCTGGATCGCTACTTATGACCTACAAAGTAAAATTCAGGACTGATGCACTTAAGGAGTGGAATAGTCTTGACCGAACCATTCAACAGCAGTTCGCTAAGAAGTTAAAAAAATGCACTGAGAACCCCCATATTCCCTCAGCTAGGCTGAGAGGAATGCCTGACTGCTATAAGATTAAACTCAGGTCATCTGGCTTCAGATTAGTTTACCAAATCATTGATGATGAACTAATCATTGCTGTTGTTGCTGTCGGTAAACGTGAACACAGTGAAGTTTACAACCTAGCTAGCAAACGACTCAGATAAAATATTCGGATGATGCATATGACGGTTAAACATATAGATACATACTCAAAAAAATGGTCTGTCGCGTTAGTTGGCACACTTTCGGCAATGTATTTAGTCTTCTGCCTTCCAATTCACATTGCCTTAGCCGGCTTCATATATAAGTATGTGGAGTATTATGGTTTTCAACAATCAGATATTACACTCTGGGTAATTATTTGGGCTTCTTTAGCATTAATAGGTGTACTAATATTTTCCATAATCTCCAGACAAAAACGTAATATCAACGTCTTCACATCATACTTTAGAGACACTCATTTCAATGAAGCATTGCCATCCAATATAGCAAAAAGTTGGACCGGCCTGAATTATCTAGCTCTCGATGTAATAAATGGGACTATTCTATACATCAACCACCCAGACACCACCATCTTTAATTTCTTCTTACCTAAAGATGTTCGCGTTATGGGGTTTGGCATGAACGACTGGAAGTCAGTAGAAGTCGAAGGTAAGCAACTCACTATTTATACTGGCATACCAGAACTTCCATCTATTTCCATTTCAACCGGCAAGGCTAGCAAGTTGTATGAAACAATATGTGCCATACGCAACCAAAGCTGGACTTATGATAATAATGTTCCTAGTTACGTTGAGCATCAGGCACAAAGGATCGCTGAGAAAAACGGCATCAACCTGGTTCTGCCGCCGAAATAATTCTTAAGCAGTTTCCCCACCTTAATCAGAGGCACTCTTTTCAGAGTGCCTTTTCTTTTGCATTCGCACGATCAAAGGCTCCCTATGGCGCAACCATCCCGTAATGATGCCCGGTCTCATGACTGGTCTATGGCTGTGGTCGGCTTCTTTATCACGCTGATTATCGCAGCCCTTTTTTTCCGGCAACTTACCGTCGAAACTTGCACCACTCTGCTTTACTGGCTATGGAATGTTGCCGATTTTCCTCGCACTCATGAATATGCTGCCTGGCGTATTAACCTTCTGGCCAGAACGCACAATCACGCCCCGGACGTTACATGGGGCGAGTTCTTTGCCGTAATGGACGTTACCGCAGGCATTCTCATGATTGCACTGGTCCCGCTCATCATTACAGGGATTATCGCCGTTCGCCGGCACCAGGTAAGCCGTACCCGACGCGATATTTCAATCCAGACGCTGCCCCGCATTATGTCTGCTTTCTCACCGTCAATTATCCCGGCCCTGACCTACGGTGATAAAAAGCAGCAGTTGCTGAACGTGGATCCTGAAGAACATCGCAGCGCACAGACACCGGATGAGTTCGCCATCGAGTACAAACTGGTCGTTAACCAGCGTCTACGCCGGGATGTGGCTCAGGAGCTGTTCATCGCCCAGTTGGGCACCCCGTTGCCCAAAGTAGCCGCCGGCGACGACGTATCCCCCCTCTTC